>JANYLD010000318.1 GCA_025363835.1 Armatimonadota bacterium | reverse complement strand
GTACATCCCGCAGCAGCCCGGCGATATCCGTCCCTGGGCCGTAACGCAGGTCATCTCGGTAAAAACCAGCCCCGCCCCACCCTGCGCCCGGGAACCTAGATGCACCAGGTGAAAATCGTTCGGGGTTCCGTCTACCGCGCTATACATGGCCATGGGTGAGACGACGATACGGTTAGGTAGCTCAAGAGATCGAACGCGGAACGGCGTAAACATCGGGGGTCGAGCCCCTTCCCCTTGTGCCAATGGATGTGTTGAAGAGGGGGATGGGGGTTCCGGGAGGCTGGAAGTAGCAGAACCTCCCAACGAAGCCCGAGAAGCAAACCATCGCTCCATCCCTTCCAGCCAAGCCTTGTCCCGCAACCTCAGGTTCTCGTGACTCACCCGCTGACTCCGAGTCAGCAAGGAATAAGCGAACTGCATCGGCTCAAAGTGCGCATACCGAGGCATGTTCTCAAACCAATCCGTGCTATTCCGAGCCGCACTCTGCAGCTTCAAAACCTCGACACTTCGAAGCTTTTGATAAGCCGCCAAAGCCTCCTCACGAGATCCATACCGGTCCGAATGCAGAATCTCAGCCAAGGAGATTGCATCCTCCAAGGCCAGCTTGGTCCCCGACCCAATCGAGAAGTGCGCCGTATGCGCTGCATCCCCCATCAACACCACATTCCCGCTGTGCCACTTCTCGCAAGTCACGCGAGGGAATTGCAACCAAGCCGAACCGCGCAGGTGCGTCGCGTTGCTCATCAGCGAATGCCTGCCCAAATACTTCGCAAACAGCTTCTCGCAGATCGCGATACTCTTCGCTTGATCCTCTGTATCCAGCCCCAATCCGCACCACGTAGAAGGCTGGCACTCCACGATGAACGTGGACGAGTCCGCGTCAAACCGATAGGCATGCGCCCAAATCCACCCGTGTTCGGTCTTCTCAAAAGCGAAAGTGAAGGCGTCGAACACCTGACGTGTGCCGAGCCAAATGAACTTGTTGAGACGTAAATCCACGCTCGGCTTAAGGTCGTCCGCAAGCAATCCTCTTATTCGGCTATTGAGGCCATCCGCCGCGATGACCAAGTCTGAGTCGGCAAACGCGTCAAGACTGTCGACTTCCGTCTCAAACCGAATCGAAACTCCAAGCTCCGTTGCCCGCTCCTGCAGCAAATTCAAGAGCCGCTGCCGCGCGATCCCGCAGAACCCGTGCCCGCCCGACGTGATCGTCAGTCCTTTGAAATGAACATCGATGTCATCCCAATGCGCAAAGTTGTCAAGGATCCTCGACGCGCTGACAGGGTCGTTCTGCTGCAAATTCCCCAGGGTCTGGTCCGAGAACACCAGGCCCCACCCGAAGGTGTCATCCGGCTTGTTCCGCTCCAACACCTCGATCTCATGCCGAGGGTCACGCAGCTTCATCGAGATCGCAAAATATAACCCCGCCGGACCGCCTCCAATGCACGTGATCTTCACCGCTTCCAAGTATGGAGCCGCAGCGGCGTAAATCGTAAATCGTAAATTGTAAATGGTCAGGATTTGGAGTCTCGCAGCTGACCCTCTGCGTGCCTCTGCGCCTCTGCGTGAAATCCGGATTTCCCAACACCCCTTACCTGACACTCTAAGTGGTAGCCTCCAAGCCAATGGCCGCCGACTACCGAGACCTCCTGGTCGAGACCGACGGCCGGGTGCGGATTCTCACCCTCAACCGCCCGGACGCTCGCAACGCTCTTAACACAAACCTCCTTAAAGAACTCGCTCACGCCCTCGACGAAGCCGAGCGCGACCACGACATTCATTGCCTCATCATAACGGGTGGCCCGAAAGTCTTCGCGGCAGGGACGGATCTCCATGAGATCGATGATCAACGGCAAAGCCCGGAACTCAGAGAAGAGCGCCGGGGTTACTGGCAAATCCTTCACGAGGTCACCCTCCCCACGATCGCGGCGGTGAACGGCTACTGCCTTGGCGGCGGAAATGAGATAGCTCTCATGTGCGACATCATCATCGCAGGCGAAAACGCAAAGTTTGGCCAGCCGGAAATCAAACTGGGCCTCGTCCCTGGCGCTGGAGGCCTCCAGCACATGACTGCTGCACTTGGTAAGGCGAAAGCGATGCGATACATCCTTACCGGCGAACTGATTAGCGCTAGTGAAGCGTTCGCTGCAGGCCTCATCTCGGAAGTGGCGCCGGACGACGGAGTTCTCAACCGGGCAAAGCGGATGGCCCAAGAGATTGCGGGCAAGTCGAGGCTAGCGGTGTGGGTGGCAAGAGAAGCAGTGAGGGAAGCAGCCAGCGACCATCTCGATTTCGAGCTCAATGCGGAAAGATTTGCGAGCGTTCTAGAAAGTGAAGACAGCAGGGAAGGTGTCGCCGCGTTTCTCGAGAAGCGGCAGCCAGAATTCAAAGGAAGATAAATGGCAGAGTTACCGAAAGAAATAATTGTCGGAGTCGTTGGGGCGGGGGCGATGGGAACGGGAATAGCTCAAGTCGTCTCAACGGCGGGACACCAGGTTTTGCTCCACGACGCCCAACCAGGATCAGCCAAAGCTGCCAAAGAGCGCATTTCGGAAGCCACGGGCAAGCTCATAGAACGCGGCAAGATGTCGCCCGCTGACCGAGATGCTCTTCTTATGCGCATCAAACCGTGTGAAACACTCGCGGAATTGGCTCCTGCGGGCCTGATAGTCGAGGCGATCCATGAAGACGTCACCGCTAAGGCCAACCTTTTCGCGCAGTTAGAAGGCCTCGTTTCACCCAATGCGATCCTGGCCACCAACACCTCATCGATTTCCATCACCGAATTGGCAGGGTCGCTTACCAACCCGGGCCGCTTTGCAGGTTGGCACTTCTTTAATCCCGCTCCCGTTATGCCGCTTGTGGAAGTGGTCTCCGGCCTGATGACCGATCCCCAAGTAGCCCAGACCCTTTTTGACACCGCTAACGCTTGGGGCAAGGCTGCTATTCGAGTCAAGAACACACCCGGCTTTGTAGTCAACCGCGGTGCAAGGCCCTTCTATGGCGAACCTCTCAAGTTCGTCGAAGAAGGGGGGGCTGATTTCTATTCGACGGACGCGCTCCTGAAAGCTGCCGGCTTCAAGATGGGCCCCTTTGAACTTATCGATCTGGTGGGTCTGGACGTCAATTATTCTGTCAGCTACAGCGCTTGGCAAGCCTACTATTCAGAGCCTCGTTATCGGCCCTCAAGGCTTGTAGAGGAACGTGTGGCCGCTGGATTCTTGGGAAGGAAGACGGGCAAGGGTTTTTACGATTACCCGCCTTCCCGTAATTTGGATCTAAAGAGGATGCCCACCTGCCAGCCGCCCCAAGAAGTGGCTGT
Organism: Armatimonadota bacterium; assembly: GCA_025363835.1. Classification (GTDB taxonomy): domain Bacteria; phylum Armatimonadota; class Fimbriimonadia; order Fimbriimonadales; family Fimbriimonadaceae; genus JANYLD01. The sequence continues at coordinate 11,346 of JANYLD010000318.1, read as the reverse complement.
GCATGGCGAAATCGGACCCGCATCCCCCCTTTTCCAACTCAGCCGAGAGAAAGGGGTCGAGATTGATCGCGCCCAAGGCGATGGCTGGATGATGCTGGACGGCCTTAAAATCGCACTCACCGACGGCCGCTTGGCCGCAGAACGCGGTCCCGGCTGGGTTGTTTTCGACCTCGCGCTGAACTGGCCTAGCACCGATATTATCGCTTTGGCGGGCTCACCCGGAACCGACGTAAGCAAGGCCGCCGGCTACTTCCAGGCTCTTGGCAAGGAGGTCGTGGAAGTCGCCGATCTGCCCGGCCTCCTCAACGCTAAAACGCTGTGCATGCTTGTCAACGAAGCCTGCGAGACTCTCCTCCACGGTATCGCCACTAAAGAAGACATTGACACGGCGATGGTAAAAGGTCTCAGCTTCCCCGGCGGCCCCCTCTCCTGGTGCGATCAACTCGGCGCTGAGTACTGCGTGAGAGTCCTCGATAATATGGCCAAAGCCTACGGTGACGACCGTTACCGAGCCTCCATTCTCCTCAGAAGAATGGCCCTAAGCGGAGGCAAATTCTTTGAATAACCAAGAAGCCTTCATCTGCGACGGCATCCGCACCCCGATCGGGCGCTACGCCGGCGCCCTTTCGTCGATCAGAACCGACGACCTTGCCACCCTCCCCATCAAAGAGATCCTCAAACGCAACCCAAACCTCGACCCAAGCAAGCTTGATGAGCTCATCCTCGGCTGCGCCAACCAAGCCGGCGAGGACAACCGCAACGTCGCCCGCATGGCCGTGCTCCTTAGCGGTTTCCCAGTCACGGTTCCCGCCTACACCATCAACCGACTGTGCGCCTCGGGCATGGAGGCGGTGGGCCAGGCAGCTAGGGCGATCAAAACCGGCGAAGCCAACCTTATCATCGCGGGAGGCGTGGAGAGCATGTCCCGTTCGCCATTCGTTATCCCCAAAGCCGCCACCCCATTTGATCGCAATGCCGAAATCTACGACACCACCATCGGCTGGCGCTTCGTCAACAAGAAGATCGCCGAGCAGTACGGCCTTGAGTCGATGCCTGAGACGGCTGAAAACCTGGCCACCGAGCGAAATATCTCAAGAGAAGATCAAGATGCTTACGCCCTTCGCTCCCAAAAACGAACCGCGGCCGCTGTCGATAAACTTACCGAAGAGATCTTCGCGGTAGAGATTTCAAGCAGGAAAGGCGACCTAACCATGGTTGCAAAGGACGAACACCCACGCGGGGACGTCACCCTCGATGCCCTTGCTAAGCTCAAACCGCTTCAAACAGGTGGAACGGTAACCGCGGGCAATGCATCGGGTGTCAACGACGGCTCCGCCGCTCTCCTCATCGCCTCAGAAGCGCAAATCAAAGCCCAAAACCTGAAGCCCAAAGCTCGCATCCTCGGAATGGCCACCGCAGGCGTCGAGCCCAGAATTATGGGCATCGGCCCCGTTCCCGCCACTCAAAAACTCCTCACTCGCCTCAACCTAAAGCTCGACCAGATGGACATCATCGAGCTCAACGAAGCCTTCGCGTCCCAAGTCCTCGCCTGCACCCGAGAATTCGGCCTCCAAGACGACGACCCTCGCCTCAATCCAAACGGAGGCGCCATTGCCCTCGGCCACCCCCTCGGCATGACCGGCGCCCGCCTCCTCCTGACGGCCGCGCTGGAGCTTCAAAGAACGAAAACCCAATACGCCCTCTGCACGCTCTGCGTAGGCGTGGGCCAAGGTGTTTCGGTAGTTCTTCAAAGGGCGTAAGTCGTAAATTGTAAATCGGGAGGGACGGGAGTAGCGCAGAACAGCGGACCGGAATCGGAGCGATGTACGATTTACGATTTACGATTTACGGCGAAGAACAGCCGCCCGGCTAAACTGCGGGAATGCTTGCTACTCTTATCGCCTTTGCCGCGATCGCTCAGTCAGAGGCACCGCAGCCGGGACCGCTGCTGATGCGAAGCCCGACGACCAACGGCAAAGAAGTTGTCTTTTCGTTCGCCGGTGATCTCTGGTCGGTCCCGATGGAAGGCGGATCAGCCATCCGTCTCACGGACAGCCCCGGGAAAGAGTTGGGCCCCATCTTCTCGCCCGACGGCAAAGAGATAGCTTTTACCGGCCAATACGACGGCAGCACGGACGTCTTCGTGATGCCCGCCCGAGGCGGAATTCCCAAACGCCTCACCGCGCATCCCGCGGCCGACATCGCGCTCGGCTGGACTCCGGACGGTAAAGACGTGCTGTTTAGCAGTGGCATGTACTCCACCTACCCTGCCCCCAGGCTCTGCACCGTTCCCGTGGCAGGTGGCGTGCCCAAAGCCCTCCCGTTGCCGTCCGGAACGGAAGGCAGCTTCTCGCCCGACGGCCAGAAGGTCGCCTACGTGGCCGGTTACAAGTGGGAACAGGCATGGAAGCGATACCGAGGCGGCCAAGCCTACAGCATCTGGATAGCACGATTGAGCGACTCCAAGTGGGAGCAGATCCCCAAGAAGAACGAAAACAACGACAACCCGATGTGGGTTGGCAACAGCATTTACTACCTGTCCGACAAGAACGGAATCGAGGGCCTTTTCAAGTACGACACTGACAACGGCAACGTCAAAGAGGTCGTGAAGGGCGAAGGTTTCGACATCAAGTCGGCATCGGCCGGCCCCGGTGTCATCGTATACGAGCAGCTTGGCTCGCTCAATGTCTATAACACCCAAAACGGCGAAGCGCACAAGATTCCCGTCACCATCAATGCGGACTTCCCTGAGGTCCGCAGCGAGATCAAGAACATCACCCGCTATGTGAATGGAAGCAGCATCTCCCCGACTGGACAGCGTGTGGTCGTGACCGCGAGAGGACGAGTCTTCACGGTGCCCGCAAGCAAGGGCGACGCCCATATCTTGGTCGATGGAGACGGCATCGATCGCAAGGACCCAAGCTGGTCGCCCGACGGCCGCACCGTCGCCTACATCACGGACGAGCACGAAAAGCAAGAGCTCGCACTCCTCGATCTCTCGACCAACAAGACCGCATTCGTCACCTTCGGCGATCCTCCCGCCAACTACTCAGCCCCAACTTGGTCGCCCGACAGCAAGAAGATCGTCTACACCGATAACCGGCACAAGGTTTGGCTACTGGACGTCGCCACTGGCAAGAGCACAAGCGTCGATACCGGCACTTACAACGATCCAACCATCGCCCTCGCTCCCAAATGGTCGCCTGACTCGAAATGGCTTACGTGGAGCCGAGATCTCGACAGCCACATGAACGCCATCTTCCTGTACAGCCTCGATACAGGGAAGGTCACCCAGGTGACCGACGGAATGGCCAACGCAAAGGGTCCCGTTTTCAGCCGAGACGGAAAGTATCTCTACTTCTATGCAAGCACCAACTCCGGCCAATCTCTGTCGTGGCTCGACTTGTCCAGTTTCAACCAGCCGAATGTGACGAGCAGCGTCTACGCGATCGTCCTATCCAAAGACGCTCCAAATCCTCTCCAACCGGAGAGCGACGAGGAGCCGTTCAAGGCAGACACCCCGACCCCGCTACCAACCACTCCGCCGGCGACCCCGGCCAAGCCTGCAGAGGATAAACCCAAACAGGACAAGGCTCCGCCAACCGCGGGGGCTACGACGATTGATCTCGACGACATACAGCATCGAATCATCGCGCTCCCGTTCCCCGAGCATGACTACAACCAGCTTGAAACGACGGCAGGCGGCAACGTCCTCGCCTTCTTCTCCCCGCCACGCGCGCTCTCAACCGAGAACGGTGGACCAGGAACCATCCTAAAGTTCAACTTCGGCGATCGCCAAGTGGGCACGTTTGCCGACGGCGTGGGTGGCATGCAAGCGAGCGCTGACGGATCCAAGGTTCTCATAAGCCGTGGCCCGGGCCTCGCCATCATGCCCGCCAACGGCCCGCCCCCTCCGGGCGGCGGCGCAGTGGCCATGAGCCTCATGGCCAAGGTCAACCCACGAGCCGAATGGTCCCGCATGTTCCATCTCGTGTGGCGGAATGAGAAGCTTCTCCTTTACGATCCAAACACTCACGGCATCGACGTGAATGTGATGGACAAGCGGTACAGCCCCTTCCTTTCCAATCTCAGCTCGCGAGACGACCTCAACTATCTGTTTACGGACATGCTCGGCGAGGTAGCCATCGGCCACATGTTCATCGGCGGCGGCGATCAGCCGCAGGTCGCCAGCCTTCCCGGCGGACTACTTGGCGCGGACTATGCGTTTGAGAACGGCCGCTATCGGCTCGCCCGAATCTACGACGGCGAGCGATGGAACCCGACTCTTTACGCCCCTCTCGCCCAGCCGGGCATCAACGCCAAGGTTGGCGAGTACATCCTCGCCATCGATGGCGCCGACCTGAGGGACGTGAACGACATATACGAGACCCTGGAAGGCAAAGCCGGACATCAGGTCAAAGTCAAGATCGGGCCCAAGGCCGACGGGAAAGACTCCCGAGAAGTCACCGTCGTCCCCGTCCCCAGCGAAGGCGGCTTGCGCGATCGCGCTTGGGAAGAGGACAACCGTCGCCGTGTTCTCGCCGCCACCGGCGGCAACATCGGCTATGTGCACGTGCCCGACACGGCGCAAGGCGGATGGCAAGAGTTCACCCGCTACTACTATGCCCAGAACGAAAAGAAGGGAATGATCGTGGACGAGCGGTTCAACACCGGCGGACTGATCAACAACTTTATGGTCGATGAGATGGCCAAGAAGATGGATGCGGTCTTCACCCCGCGCCACGGCAAGGACTGGCCGACGCCCGGCGTCGCCGTCTTTGGCCCTAAAGTCATGCTCGTCAACCAGTTCTCCGGGTCTGGCGGCGACATGTTCCCGTGGCTCTTCAAAGAGCGCAAGATCGGCCCCATCATCGGCAAGCGAACCTGGGGCGGCTTGGTTGCCGCGAGTGGCTTCGTTTTGCCAGACGGTGGTTCAGTTCGAGCCCCCGACGACGCGTTCTTTAACCCCAACGGAACGTGGGATGTGGAAGGCTGGGGCGTTTCACCTGACATGGAAGTTGAGTTCGACCCGTACCTCTGGCGACAGGGCAAAGATGCCCAGCTAGAGGCGGCGATCGCGACGATCCAGAAGGAAATGAAGACCTATCCCTACCCGCATCCGAAAAAGCCGCCCTATCGTGACAACACGAAGGTCGATATCCGGTACTGAACCGCCGAGGCCGGGAAGCCTTGGGCTTCCCGGCCTCCAAAACTCCTATTCCTCTGCCAACTTTCGCTGAACGTGCTTTGCTCTTACACCTTCTTTGGCCGTCAGAAACCTGCCGCCGCAGGTTTGGAAGTCGTCATCCCCTTGGGCCCCCACCCTAGTCACGATTCTCATCTTTTACCGAGGTCAGCCTCATAGCCCGCCTGGCTTCTAGCACCGTACTTACCCTGGGTCACTTTTGCTGCCACTTTGAACTTAACAAATTCTAAGCTGAACCCTGCGGGAGCTCAGCGAATTGACCTCTCCAGGCGAAATCCCTCGACACTTCGCCACTTCACTGGTCTCTATCCGACGATTTACGATTTACGATTTACGATTTACGCCGCAACCGGCATAAAATAGACCCAAGTGCACGACAATATGCCAACTCTAGGCGCCCGCTTTGACCTCCACAAGGTCGGAACGGAACAGAACTGCTGGCAGGTGTTCTGGAGCGCGGTCAAGCCTGAACAGATCAAAGGCGCTTCTTTATATGAAGGGACCGTTCATCGCGGGGACTACTGCATCGCGCTTCAATCTCTCGACCCCGCTGTCGTGGACATTGTTCGGCACTGTTTGTCTGGCTCTCACGAGTTCAAGGAGTCGTGTTGTGAAGAGCCATTTTTGGAAGGGCAACTGTGCACCGTTATCCCCCTGCCGCGCACGGGCAGAGTCGACGAGAACGGCGACCTGATTGGCGATGACAAGCGAATGTCCGGCCAAGTGACCGCCCCGGTTCCCAATGCGAAAGAACACGAGATATCGTTGGACGTCCTGGAGTCCGCGTCAACGCTTCGTATGAAGCCCGCTTCGGAGAGAACCCAGGATCTGCCAGAGCTCGACGACTTCCAAGGATTTGAAAAGCTGGTTAAAAACCGCTTCATTTTCCACCGCCCTGGTTACGATCGTGACATCTGGATTACACCTAAGGAGCTTTGCGACCTGGTGGAGCACTACGGAAGCTTGGTAGAGATCGGTCTCAGTTCGCACAATAGCGACCGGTCTGAAAACGCGCTTCGTGTGAGGTTATTTGCCAAGGACCGCGACAATTTGGATCCAATAGAGCTAGAGGGGCTCTACATGTTCAAGACCCGCTACGCGGTGACTCAATTCCTCAACAGTTTCATCAGCACTCCGGCATACTCCGATGCCCTTCCCGATCTCGCAGGGATTGTTGGCCGCTTTCACCTCCACTTTGGCCAGCCACGGTACGCGGAGTCGCGGACAAAACCCCCGGACTACAGCCAGGAACAGAAGATCGAACCGACCGAACTCTGGCACCGCCTTGCCGCCATCCGTGAATCTTTTGGCGACGAACTCAACCGGGCCGTCGATTCTCTCCGAAGCCGCCGAGAGATCGAGTTAGCCACCGCTAGCCCACTTCTCCAGGAGAGTCGTGAGGACGCAGGCGAGCAGCCGGAGCCGCAACTGAACGTGGTTACCGAAGAGAAGCTTGCAGAAATCCGAGCGCGAAAGGAAGCGGAACGGCTGGCCGAAGAAGAAGAACTGAGTCGGCGACGCATGGAGATCGAACTCGAGAGAGCCACCCAAGACATCCGGCGCTCACAAGGCCGCTGCATCTTTTGCGGCAAACAACTGGGCTTCATGGAAAAGCGCAAAGAACTCGACCGCCACAAGGACTGCTGGGAATACGTCCCCGAGTAGGAAGTATCGAGTGTCAAGTATCGAGCAATGCTCAAGTGCCAAGGCGACTACGACGGACAGTCAATACTTGGCACTCGAGCCTCATCTTTTCGCATACCGCTGCGCAACGGCGATGGCAGCCTGCAGGGGCGGAGAAGGCTCCGACTCGCCACCGCAATTCACAAACGCAGCCACAACAACCCCCGACTTTGGAAAGATAGAAAGCTGAGCTCGCATTGTCCCGTTCGAACCGTTGTGTGTGTGCATCGTCTCGATCCCCGGGTGATCCTCAATGCCCCACCCGCAGGCGTAAAGCCGACCAGCCCCCTGCGGTCCGTTACCCGTGACCGGTTGACCCTTATCCGCCGCTGAAGTCCCGACCTGGTCCTCAGGAATGCCTTGATGCAGCCTTCGGACCGTAGTGGCGCTTAACAATCCGTCCTCTCCGCGCAGCCCATTCATGTGCATCTGGCCGAACTTCACAAGATCGTCTGCAGAGCAGAACATCCCGCCGCCCGCTGGCGCAAACATGAACTCCATGGGCCCAGAAAAATTCATTGGCTCCCATGTCGAAACCGCGTTGCCCTTAGCTGGTGCCCCGTTGCCCGGCCCCCCGTTGCCTGCCTCCGGCTTCACATGGCCGCTTGGCCTGTCGGCGGGCATCTTGTCGAGGCTGGTGTAGCTGTGATCCATCCCCAAAGGCTTGAAAATCATGTCCCGTACCAGGGCTTCATATGGCTTGTGCATGACTCGCTCCGCGATGGCGCCAAGTAGCTCATAGCCTGCGTTGGAGTAGGCAAACCGCTCTCCAGGTTTGGCGATCGGATCTCGATTTAAGATATCTTTCGCATAGTTCGCTCGAATCGTTACCGGGTCGGTCGCTCCCGCCACGATCCTTTCCACTTCCGGTTTCCTCATCCCCGGATCCTCCGGAATCCCACCCCGGTGGTGCATGATCTGCTCAATCGTCACACTCTTATAGCCCGGCTGCATGGGCACATCGGGAAAGGCCTCGCCTAAGGTGGTGTTCCACCGGAGCTTGTGCTTTTCGATCAGAAGACCAATCAACGTGCTACAAAGTGGCTTGCCGATGGACCCAATGCTGAATGCGTCTCCTGGTCTGGCGGGGTCATCCTTTCCCGCCACCCGCTCACCCGCAAGCGCCGTATCGATCTTCCGGCCGTGTACGACTGAGATGGCCATTGCGGGGCATCCCGTATCGCTCCGGATTGCTTCGGCCAGCTTCCCAAGATCGGTCCAGCCCGAATAGTCCTTTGGAGGGGGAGCATCGAGGGATTCCAGCGGCTGAATTCTAATCGAGGCGATCTTGCCGTCCTTGTTCAACACCAAAGTCAAGCCAAGCGGCACTCCGCCCCTTCCCTCGATGGCAGCCTGGACCTCTTGATCAGTCTCCTCTCGCATTTTTAGAATCTTGAACGGCGCGCCCTGATTTGCCAGCCCCATGATCCGGTCGGCGCGGTGATCCGCAGGAATCAAGGTGTCAAAATTGGACTTCACGAAGCTCGCAATCTGAACCTGATCCTTGGTATTGATGGCGGCCACAAACGCTTCCAACAATGCATGCCCCTTCAAAGCCTGCGTGCCAGCGATCGAAGCAATAATTGCAATAAGGAGAAAAGAAAAGACACGGGTGATATTCATAGTTATCCTGTCGCGAAGCATCAAGCTCGAATCGGCCATTCAGGGGCGTAGTCGTCAACGCTTCCGAACCATTTACCATTTACCACTTACGGGCAAACAGACCGAAAACCTTGAAGCGCACGCCAATAACAACGCGTCTATATAATAAAAAAGTTTCCAATATTTTATTTAATGGCGAAAATGACTCTGAACGCGGACCAATTGGCTTGCTTAGCCTCGCCCGCACGAAACGAAGTGCTCACCCAATTGCGCGGCATGGGGCAGGGCTCGGCAAGCGAAATCGCGAAAGCGCTCGGCAAGAAACCCGAAGCCGTCCACTATCACCTGAAGGCGTTGGTTGCTGCCGGCCTGGCCCTCGTTGCTTACCGCCGCCCAGCCCCAAAAAAGCCCGAGTCGGTCTACAAGCCCATTGGAACGGCCCTCCAGCTGCCCCCCGCGAACGCTGGCCCAGAAATCGCCGCGCTAGCGCGAAAAGCCGTGCGAGCCGGCTTCGCCGCAACAGCACGTGGCTACCTGGCGGCAGCGAAAATGGCCGAGGAAGATCCCGTCGTTCGTTCGAACATGCACTTGATCCGTGCCAATTTACGATTGGCCACTGAGGACGCTAAGACCTTTCTGAGCCTAATCGAAGCTGCCAACATATTTGCATCAGAACACAAGTCCGAAGAAGGAGTTCGCCTCATCTGGTCGTCCGCGGTCTATCCCCCAACAGCCAACAGGCAAAAGCCAAGAGCCAAGAGCCCGGACCCAAAGCCTAGAGCCTAAAGCCCCCCCGGCAATAAAACCGCTATATTCCATCGATTAACGACTTAGATTTTGCGAATTACCTCTTACAATAGAAGGAGTGTGCCAGTCCCGGCGGACGTCCTGGGCAGGGGAGAGAACACGGACGGATGGGAAAAGTATTGCGGCAGCAAGATTCGAGCGGACCGAGCTACGACGCCGCACGCCACCTTGTCGACTTCCTTGACGATCTAAGCCGCCGCACAGGCTATCGCCCCCAGGGCGCCAAGATCGAAGAACTGAAGGAAGGCAAAGGCGCCTTCGGCCACACGGTAATGCTCCCCAGCCCTGCTAAAGGCTTTAGTGAGTATCAACTCGATTGCATTCAAGGTTACGCAGAGGGCCTCGCCTATTGGCGAAACGTCGTCTCAGAGCTAAGCCAGCTTGAGAAAACAGTTGAGGTCAAATTCCGTCTGACGCTTTCGCCAACCGAGAAACAATCCCTTGGATTCAAAGAGCGCGTGCAGCGGCTTTTTCTTCCCAAAGACCTTAAGTTGGCGCAGCTGGTCGGACGTATCCTTTCTGAAAAGAGCTTCAAAGTTCGAGAGCCAACAGAAGTCCAACTTTTCACAAGGGAAAAGGCCTATCGCGGATACGGAATCCAGGTGCGCTTCCCATTCCAGATAGGCAACGACAAGGCTGGAATCGCAAAAGCGTATGACCGGGTCTTGCCCATGATCGCCGACGCATTTGCTCGAGAACATGGCCTTCGATCCGAGGTCGCTCGAACAGATGAAGTCACCACCATGTTCTTTACGAGAGACCGCGACTACACTTCCTCCCTTTACGACGACGCGCCTACGATTCGAATCCCGCTCCCTCGGAAGAAGTCTGTCATGGCGGCCGACATTGCCTTCTTCACTCGCCGCGCTTATCGAGCTTGCCGAGCGCTCCGGGCGCAGTACAAGGACGACTTCATCATCGCCCGCCGACCCAATCCTCTGTGGGACGACAGCGGCTACTGCCTCGTCATGCTGTACAAGAAAGGCGCCAGCGGCAAGCTGGTCGACGCATCCTACGCAAACGCGGTCTCCAATATGCTCCACGCCCTCGCCAAAAAATATCGTCTGAAAGCCACGATAGACGTCCGCCCCGAAATCCGCACCATCGTCGCGAACTTCTCGGATAGGGCTGCGAAGGCTTAGGCCGGTAAATAGTAAATAGTAAATAGTAAATCGTAAATCGCCGGAATGGAATATAGGTTTTGGGGTCCAGGGGGGGCCCGTCAATCAACAGAAGCTGCAATCTGCACCGCGAAAGCGGCTCCGCGTCAGCGACGTCGCGCGAATTCCGACCCGCGGGCCTCTGTATCCTCCGCGCCCTCCGCGTGAACTCCGATATGCCGAGGATCTCCGACGACTTACGATTTACGATTTACGATTTGCGCCTAAAATGAAACCCCATGCCCACTGCCGCTCGAATAACGGGCACCTTTCTCGACGAGATCACCCACGACATCCCCTCCCAGAACTGGAGCAGGGAAGACTGGCGGAAGGAGTTCGAGCTCTACAGCCGCATCGGCATCGACACTGTCATCATCATCCGGGCCGGCTACCGCAATAGATGCATCTTCCAAGCCCGCAGCATCCCCGATCTCCTCCCAGTCTACGAGGATCTCGGCCGGATCTTCTTCGACCTCGCCGAGGAGTTCAATATCGGCGTCTACTTCGGCACCTACGACTCTGGCCATTGGTGGATGCGAAGCACGTGGTGGAAAGAGGTCGACCTCAACAAAGCCTTCATCGAAGAGGCTGCCGAGCGTTACGGCAAGTCGCCCGCTTTTAAGGGCTGGTACCTCTGCCACGAGACGAGCCGCAACGACACCCACATCATCGAACTCTTCAACGCGATCGGACGCCACTGCAAGCAAGCTCTCGACCGCCCGGTCCTCATTTCTCCTTTCCCCCAAGGCGCCAAGCAGTTCTCCGGCGCGAATGTGATGGGCCCCGCGGAGTCCATGGACCATTGGGAACGTATTTTCTCGGAAACTCAAGGCGCCTTCGACGTCTGCGCCTTTCAAGACGGACAGATCCACTACCAGGAACTGCCCG
>JANYLD010000313.1 GCA_025363835.1 Armatimonadota bacterium | reverse complement strand
ATCTCGAGAGTTACCTTAGTGGGTTTTTTCTTCGGGGGGGATTGGGTGGCTTTGGTGGTGGCGGTTTTTTGGGCTGTTACTTCTTCTCGGCCGGTGGGTGAGGCGGTGTTGGTGGCAGGAGTTGTTTTGGCGGATGGTGGTTGAGCAGTAGATTTTGCTGCCGCGGTGGGGCGTTTGGGTGCGGGGGCGGTAGGTTTGGCTGGCTCGTGCTTCATTTGGGCTTTTGGCTGAGTCTCGGGCTTGGCTGTTCCGCGCTTGCGTTTGTAGTCGCCCTTGGCCAGTTTCTTGGCAGCGGTGAAAAGGATCATGCCGACGGCGAAGCCGACACCGATCCAGCCGACGCCACTCGGCACACGGGGGGAACTCACGGCGCTAAAAGGAGCCTTCATGCAAGTTAAGACTCAATGGAAGCGGCCGGCGTTTCAATGGGTGCGGGGATTGGGTCCATCACTTGGGGTTGCATGGCTTCCCTGATCCACGAAACGATGAGCATGCAGGCTGCGACGGTGATGCAGGCATCGGCTACGTTAAAGACGGGGAAGTCTATTAACCGAAAGTAAAACATGTCGGTTACCTGATGCTGGAAAAGCCGGTCGTAAAGATTTCCGAGAGCGCCCGCGGCGAGCAGGGCGGCAGAGGCGTGGGCCCAGCGGGATTCGTAGGGGTTCCTGAGGTTGTACCAAACGGCGCCTCCGGCGATGGCGACGGCAATGGGGGCGAGGAAGACTCCGCCCCCTTGAAACCACCCGAAGGCGATCCCTTGGTTGAAAGTCAGTCGAAGCTCGAAGACACCGGGCCAGAGGGTGAGGAAGGTGCGATTTGAGGTCAGGTCGGCCGCGTTGCGGGACCAAGCTTTAACGCCCTGGTCAAGTGCGACGAGGCCGATGAGCATGACCCAGAACATGAGGCGGCGGTTCATCGCACCTCGCCAAGTGTTAAGTATTGAGTGTTGAGTATTGAGTGGGGCGGCCTTAAGCCTTGAGCGTTAAGCCCTGAGACGGGGAGTGCTGAGTGCTGAGTGCTGAGTGTTGAGTGGGGGAGAGTTGAGCCTTGAGCCATGAGCCTTGAGTCGGGGTCCGACATCCGAGATCTTCGGGTGGTTAAGCGGGAGGATGCGATCGACTTCATGCGACTCCGATGGCCCTCCGGTCTCGTGCGGTCAGGGGGACGGGGGCTTCCATTCCGGGCACTGTTGCAGGTTGAACATCGGGTCGGCGGAGACGAGATCGTTCGCATTTTAGGTAATCGCTGGCTTTGAACGTAGCGGCCGATGGCCCCTCAGTCAGTTCTATCCCGCTCATCTTAAAGTACGTCGCGAGGTCCTCAGGTGTGAACGATCGAAGAACTTCTAAATCATTTCCTGCTTCAGAAATCGCCGCAATCACATCCTGGCTATCTTTAACCCCGGCTCCAACTTTCCAGGCCTCAAAGCCCGCGAAGACTTTCGCGCGGAGGTCCAAGAGGACGGCGAATCGGGTTTGGAGTGAGCTCGCTTCGATTTGGTCTAGCCGATCTTGGGTCGGCACGTCGAATATGGCGGCGTGAACGGTGCCTTCCGCGCCAGGCGTTTTGGCCCACACCTCTTCCGCTGTATGAACGAGGATAGGAGCGAGGAGCTTGGTGAGACGGTGCAGCACGTAGAGGCAGGCGGCTTGGCCCGAGCGGCGGCTTGGCCAGTCTTTGCCATCGCAGTACATGCGGTCTTTGATCGAGTCCAGATAGAAGCGGGAGAGCTCGTTGACACAGAGGTTGTGGATGGAGGTGATGACTTCGCCGAACTCATAGCGGCGGTAGGAGTCCGCGCAGGCCGAGACCAAGAGGTCGACTTGCTCCACGATCCACTCGTCCAACTCGTTTGTGATCTCATTGGCCCCGGTTGGCGTGTAGTCGTAGAGGTTGCCGAGGAGAAAGCGGAGGGTGTTTCTGACCGATCGGTAGTGTTCGCCAACCTGCTTGAGGAGGGCGTCTGAGCAGGGGACGTCGTTGACGTAGTCGACGCTCGCGGTCCAATAGCGGACAATGTCCGCTCCGTATTGTTGGCACGCTTCGACCGGATCCACGACATTGTTAAGCCGCTTGGACATCTTGCGGCCCTCGGCGTCGTTGACGAAGCCGTGGGTGAGAACTTGGCGATAAGGTGGGCGCCCTTTGGTGGCGACTCCGATGACGAGCGATGAGTTGAACCACCCTCGATGTTGGTCAGAGCCTTCGAGGTAGATGTCCGCAGGCCAATCTTCCTTCCAGGCGGGCTCGACGTTGCCTTCGAGGACGCAGAGGGAGGTTGAGCCGCTGTCGAACCAGACGTCGAGGACGTCGGTTTCTTTGGCGAACTCGGTTTCTCCGGTTTCTGGGTGGACATAGCCCGCGGGAAGTATGTCTTTGGGCTCTTTTTCAAACCAGGAGTCGGAACCTTGTTGCTCGACAAGTTTGGCGACGGCTTCGATGGCGATTGGGTCTAGGACCGGGGTTCTGGACTTCGCGCCGTAGAACACGGGGATGCCAACGCCCCAGGGCCGCTGGCGGGAGATGCACCAATCGGGGCGGCCGGAGATCATGGATGAGATTCGGTTGTAGCCGGCGGCGGGTACCCAGGAGACACCGTCGTGGGCTTTGGGCTTAGTGGCGGTTTCAGCCTCGACAAAATCATCGATATTGATGGGAGCAATGTGTTCGAGCATGCGCTCGCGGAGCATGTTGTGGTCAATGCCCACGAACCACTGCTCGGTGGCGCGGAAGATGACGGGTTGGCCATCTCGCTCGGCGTGCGGGTAGCTGTGGCTGTAGGGTTCGGCAAGGAGCAGTGCGCCCACTTCTCTGAGCCGGTCCACCACGATCTTGTCGCAATCGGTGTAGTAGACGCCTTCAAACTCGCCGGCCTCCCAGGTAAGAACGCCGCGCTCGTCGACGGGGCAGAGGATGGGCAGATTGTTGCGGACTCCGGTGAAGAAGTCGTCTCGGCCGTGGCCTGGCGCAGTGTGGACAAGGCCGGTGCCGTCCTCCGTGGTGACGTAGTCGGCAAGGACCCCGAGGGAGTCTCGGTCGAAGAGCGGGTGCTGGAAGATGAGCTGGTTGAAGTTGACGCCTTCGAGGGTGCCAAGGACCTTATGGGTTTTCCAGCCGAGCTTCTCTGCCACCTTCTCGACAAGGCCTTCATAGAGGATGTAGGTTGTTCCATCGACATCCACCAAGGCGTAAGTGAGGTCGGGGTGGAACGCGATAGCGAGGTTGGCGGGAATGGTCCAGGGGGTGGTGGTCCAGATGATTGCAAAGACGTTCTTGTAGTCTTTGAGAACCCGGTTGGGATCTTCCTTGAGGCCAAAGCGCACGTAAATGGAGGTGCTGACGTGGTCGTGGTAGACGATCTCCGTGTCAGCGAGGGCGGTGCGCGAGGTTGGGCTCCAGAGGGTTGGGCGAAGTCCGCGGTAGATGTAGCCGCCTTCGGCCATGCGCTTGAAGGTGCGGATGATCTCTGCTTCGAAGCGGAAGTTCATCGACGCGTAGGGCTTTTCCCAGAGCCCGAAGATGCCGAGGCGCTTGAACTGGGCGGTCTGGATGTCCAGATACTCGGCAGCGTGCTCTCGGCAGGCTTTGCGGAACTCGCCGAGGTTCTGAGGGGAGCGGAGTGAGTTGGCGACTGCGCCTTCCATAGCGGAGCCTTCAAGGCCCAAGCGCGTGGCGATTGGACTGGCGCCCGCCTTCTGTTCGATTTTGATCCGGTCTACATATTTCTTGATCACGCTCTGCTCGATGGGCAGGCCGTGGTTGTCATATCCTGGGACGTAAGGCGCCCGGTAGCCGAGCATAGTTCGAGACTTTATGACAAGGTCTTTAAGGATTTTATTGAGGGCTGTTCCCATGTGGATGGGAGAATTAGTGTAAGGCGGGCCATCATGCAGCACAAAGGATTTGGCCCCTTGGCGGGCGGCCTGGATTTTGTGATAGATGGCCTCGGATTCCCATTTGGCCTGAATTTCTGGCTCGAGCGTCGGTAAGTTCGCCTTCATAGGGATGGCGAACTCGGCATCGGGCAAATTGAGGGTGCTGCGCAGGTCCATTTGGGTTGCCGAGTGTACCTTTCGAACCCATTGCAGGCAGGTTCAAAGGGCTCAGGGCAAACCGGTCAGTCCAGGGTTAGAACGATGCCTTTGCAGACTTCAAAATCTTCCGGCATCGGTTCTTGCGCTTCATCGATCCCGAACTCCATAATTGACGATCTTCTTCCTCCGGGGCGGCGGTTGTCTTGATTGGGAGATTCGTTGGGTCGGTCTTTGATTTTGGTTAAAAAGTTCCACATGGGCCTCGCCCTCCTTTGCGCTTGTGGCTTTAGGACGCCCGGTGTGGATAGGGGAAACGGCCGGCTGTGTCGGCCTTTTGCCGGGGCTTTTGAGGTTCGGCAGAATTCAATGTCACAAAAAATCGCAAATCGGATGAACTATGGCGAGATCTAACTGTCTGAGTTACCAGGATATGCACCTTAGGACCTGTTAACGGTTGTTCCTTGCATGTCGGCCCGCATAATGCTTGTTGTAAGAACGAGTGGAAGGTTTGCAAGACGAGCGTGACTCTTGCTCCTCCTGGTTTGGATCATATTGCCTTAAGGAGAGTTTGATTATGAATTTTAGGAAAGCGGCATTCTTAGCCGGCGCAGGCGCGCTCCTACTGATGCCGGCGTTTGCAAGCGCTGATTTCAGCTGGAATTTCAACACTGTCGTTTCTGGTGACACCCCGGGCGGAACCGCTCCGTGGGCCAATCTCACGGGTACTCAGAGCGGTAGCGACGTGAACTTCGTGCTCACGTTCAACAACCTCGGCTCGCCGTCCTCGACTGAGTTCTTGAAGCAGTTGGACCTGGCCTACACGGGCGGTTTCAGCGGCTCGACGCTCACGACGGGTTCGTCCAGCATCACCGGTACGACGTTCGGTTCTTTGACCGACGCGGGCGGCCACTACGATGTGAAGATCGACTTCAGCACCCCGAACAACTCGAACCGAGTTAATCCAGGCGAAGTTGTTGATTTCACGATTACAGGGGCCAACGCGGATAACTTCACGACCGGTTTGTTGCACATCAACAACACGCCCGGACAGTCAGGTTCCGGCAAGGTTGCTCCTGGAGCCGTTCCCGAGCCGGCCAGCATGGCTGCTCTCGGAATGGGCGCCCTTGGTCTTCTTGGTCGACGCCGACGCTCGAAGAAGTAAGAAACCTTAGTCCGCCACACGATCAGGCCCTGCAATGCGGGGCCTTTTCGCTTTTTGGGGCGCTTCGCTCGTAAATCGTAAATCGTAAATCGTAAATCGTCGGAGGATTCCCTGACTTCCAGCCAATAAGTCTGGCGCTTCCCTTCCGGCGATTTACGATTTACGATTTACGATTTACATTCAAAGGGCCCCGCCGCCGGTACAATTAGACCATCTATGGTAGACGATTCTCTACCATTCATGCTCCGAGACGAAAGGCCGCTTCGGGTTCTGTTTCTGGACCTGAATGCTTACTTTGCCTCGGTTGAGCAGCAAGAGCGGCCTGAGCTTCGCGGGCGGCCGATTGGCGTTGTGCCCGTCATGGCTGACACCTCTTTCATCATTGCGGCCTCTTATGAAGCTAAGAAGTTCGGGGTGAAGACGGGGACGCAGATTGGGGAGGCCAAGGTGATGTGCCCTGACATCGAGCTTGTCGATGCTCGGCCGCAGACTTATGTGGCTTATCACAACCGGATCATCGAAGTGGCCGAGTCGGTATTACCGGTCGACAAGGTTTGCTCTATCGATGAGATGCGTTTTCGGCTGATCGGCGAGGAACGCGTGCCGGAAAGAGCAGTTGAGTTGGCGAAGCGGATGAAGAAGGCGATCGCCGAACAGATTGGACCGTGTATGACGTGTTCCATCGGCCTCGCCCCGAACTCCTTCTTGGCTAAAGTTGCCACCGACATGGAGAAGCCGAACGGTTTGGTCGTCCTCAATGCGGAGGACTTGCCGCACAAGCTACACACGTTGCAGTTGACCGAGTTTGCCGGCATCAACAAGAGGATGCAGGTGCGGCTGAATGCAGCAGGGATCTTTACATCAGAGCAGATGTGCTCGGCTTCCAGGCAAGAGTTGGCGGCCGCGTTTGGGTCCATTGTGGGTGAGAAATGGTGGTTCTTGTTGCGTGGCTACGAGGTAGGAGACGACCCGCAGTCGCGCAAGAGCATGGGGCATTCACACGTGCTGCCGCCGAAACATCGGACCGACGACGGCTGCCGGGAGGTGTTGCTGCGGCTTTTGCATAAGGCAGCCGCCCGCCTGAGGAGCGAGAAGCTCTTTGCGAGCGGCATGGTGGTGCACGTGGGGGCTTTTAAGAAGAGCTGGACGACCAAGGTGAGCCTTCCGCCGACCCAGGACTCCGTAACCATGACCGAGTATCTGTTGCGGGCTTGGGAGGGGCGTGACTTTGTTGGCCCGAAAATGGTTGGGGTGACGTTCTATGACTTGTCCTCTGAGGAGCAGGTGACTCCTTCTCTGTTCGACCCCACTTTAGATCGGGCGCATTTCAGCCAGGCAGTGGACAAGGTGAACTCGAAGTTTGGCAAGAACAGCGTGTATTTGGGGAGCCTGGAGCACGCGAAGGACTCTGCTCCGGAGAGGATCGCGTTTAATAAGACCTGGCTCTTTAGCGAAGGGAAGGGCGACAACGAGTTGCCAGACGCCTGACGCCGAGGCCGCTTTAGGCTCTAATGCGGAATCCGAGATGGCGGCAGACGCGACGTAAAGACGCGGCTACGGGTGGCGTTTAAAAGGCTGTTGTATTCCCGATCGGTGCGGATTACTTCAAAGTCTTCTGGAAAGAGACGAGGGTGATGCTGGTCATGAAGACGAAGAGGACTACGGCCACGAGGAAGCCTTGCCAGATTCTGGGATCGCCCCAGGAGTAGAGGACGAGGGCTCGGACGCCTTCGATGATGTAGGTGACCGGGTTGTAGGTGGCTACGACGGCGAACGCGGGTGGGAGGAGTGCTTTCGGGGCTTGGGAGGTGGTCAGGTAGAGGAACGGGAAGACGACGACGAAGAGGGACTGGACGAGGCGGGCGTTTTGGGTTCTCAGGGCGGCGATCATGCCGATGCAGCTCCACGCCATGGCGAAAAGGACAAGGATGCCGAACGCCGCGAGGATTCCTAAGACACCGGTGTTGAACGTGACTCCGGCGAAGAGCAGGAGAACGATGACGATCGTGCCTTGCATGATCGATTGAACCGCGACCTCGGTGAGTTTCCCAAACAGGATGGCGAGCCGGTTGATCGGCATGATCATCAGCTTTTTTAGATAGCCGTTGGAGATGTCCTGGACAAGCTCGATGCCCGCATTTCCGGCCGAGAAGAAGATGGCAGTGAAGATGGCGACGGGGGCGATGAATTCCTTATAGGAGACTTTGGGAAAGCCAGGGACGTGGGCGAAGGCACTGAGAGACTGGGAGTTGACGAAGAAGAAGAAGATCGGGATGAACATCGACGGGATCAGGGCCAGGAGCGGCCGCCAGATCTGTTTGATGCTGCGGATCGAGAG
Organism: Armatimonadota bacterium; assembly: GCA_025363835.1. Taxonomy (GTDB): domain Bacteria; phylum Armatimonadota; class Fimbriimonadia; order Fimbriimonadales; family Fimbriimonadaceae; genus JANYLD01. The sequence continues at coordinate 651 of JANYLD010000313.1, read as the reverse complement.
GTAGTACCAGTCGGAGAAGAAGGTGGTCATTTGGGGCTCGTAAATATTCGCTGTAAATCGTAAATCGTAAATCGTCGGAAAGGGGGAAGCGTTGGACAATCGGTGTGATGGGAGCGTAACGGCTGGAATCGAAAGAAATCTAGGTCTTGGACTTCGGCGATTTACGATTTACCATTTACGATTTACGCCCAAAACTACATCCTTGACCTCGCGTAGGGGTCGGCGGCGTTGGCGTTTCCTTCCTCGTCGCCGATATTGCTGCCGGTGGTGGAGAGGAAGACTTCTTCCAGGGACTTGGCGTTGTGCTGCGCAAGGAGTTCTTGGAGGGTGCCGCAGGTGACAATTTGGCCCTTGTCCATGATCGCGATGCGGTCGCACAGTTCTTCCGCCTCCTCCATGAAGTGGGTGGTTAGGAAGACGGTCATTCCTCGCTTGTTGAGGTCTCGCAGGTGACCCCAGATGAGCTGGCGGGCATGAGGGTCTAGGCCTTGGGTGGGCTCATCCAGGAAGAGGACTCGAGGCTCGTTGATGAGGGAAAGGGCGAGGTCGAAGCGGCGGCGCATGCCTCCTGAGTAGGTGGAGGTGTACTTATCGGCTACCTTTTCTAGCTCGACGAGCTTGAGAAGGCTGGCGATCTGCTCGTCGATCTTG
>JANYLD010000233.1 GCA_025363835.1 Armatimonadota bacterium | reverse complement strand
AGCCGCCATCGCCGCCCTTGCGATCTCTGGTCTAAGCGGCTGCCAAAACACTTCGGTTCAGGCAGTCGCCGTAGCTCCCCAAGCCAACGCTGCGCCCGCGTTTCCCGTCCCCAAATGGGACATGACGGATCGACTCGGTCTCATCGCGGACGATGGCGCCTTGGTCAAGGTTGGAGACACTGGCGAGGTCTTCCGAACTCACTTCCCGCGCCCAGCCACCCTCGCGCGTTCTCTAACCGGAGACGACATCCCCATGGACGTGCCTCAAGACACCCATTGGAGTGTCACCGGGTACGACTACGAGAACGCCTCCCGCGGCGCTGGCGCCCTCCTGTACGATAATCGGGTGGCGACCGCCATGCGCCAGCTAGAGAGCGTGCAGGAAAAGGACGTCCAAGCCGAGGTCTCAAAGTACACCGGGCAGTTTTCAACGCCGAGAACGGTTTTCGGAGCAAGGGTCAGCTACTGGTTCTGGGAGGTCCCCCCCGTGCGCCTCATGATCTGCTCCTTCAAGACAAACCAAGGCGCTTACAACATGACCACTACCATTGCCGACGACGACGTCGGCGAAAAGCTCGGCATCTCGCCGGACATCGCCGCAACCAGCAAAGACACTCTCGAGCACCTCTCGACAACATCAGGAAATTCAACAGCCCCACAGTGAACCAAAACCGGGGTATCAGTCGTATAATTAATTACTCTACAAACGAGGAGGTGGTGTGCAGGAATGAATTCTGAACCTAAGCACCAGGGACGTTGTGGGTTTTAGCGAACTCGCAACTTAGTTAGAAGCGGGTTTGTCATGAACCCTACTTCCCTGGGAAGAATATAAAGAACTGAAACGGCTCGCGCCCCGCGCGGGCCGTTTCTTTTTAGAGCAAGCGCAAAGTAGCATCGCCCTCTGGGCGATGTTCCTCGTGCACAACCACAGTCCAACTCGAAAGCCAAGTACTCGCTCTAAAGAGAGGGAACCCTAGAACCCTGGAGCCCGAGCGCCCGGAAAGGCGCGCTAGGGCCAAAAATCTCATCCAACCCCCCGGAGGGTTTAAGAAAGTAGCCGGGGGTCGAGGGTTTCACCGTAGTCCGCGAAGGTGAAATGCGATACCCCCGGACAGAACGCTCGAAAAGCCAACCCTGAAGGGGTTGAAGAGGAGACGCGCCCGTTTCAAAACGACAGTGTCCGCAACGCCCAGCCCTCCACCACCATACGAACGTATCCTCTGCGCCTCCGCGTCCTCCGCGTCTCTGCGTGAATTCCGAAAAGCCATTGCCGCCCGCCCAACGCTTCAAAATGCGGCCTCAGCCACCGAGGTTCGAATCGATCTCAACACGATAAAGAAGCCCGTGATCGAGGTCAGCCCGAACCGTAACGTCTTTAATCGTCCAATTCAACGTCCCAAATTCCCGAGTCGGCGGCCCCAGTGCCTTGATCAACGCCGCGGGGGGAGCGCCCAAATGAATAGATCCCCAGAATCCAAGAAGTGAGGGCTTTACTTCAGGCGGCTCGCGCCCTTTAGAATCCGAGGTGTCAAACGTTACACTGGTGATGACCCTCTTTGACTTGGGGACTCCGGGCACGAAGTATGCCTGCAGCCATTCATTCCTGCCCCGGACTTTCCACATCGTCCATCCATCGAGAAAGGGCTCGGCGTTGCGAACCGTAGTAAAACCACGTCCCAGGCGTGCCTCCAAATCGGAGGGCCGGCCCTTGCCGATCCTCACTCCACCGACAAAGCGGGCACTCGTTCTGGCGCCGATGGAAGCGTGCGGCATCCGCCGTCCGGCAAAGCAAGCAAGGAGGATAGTGCTAAGCATGGGGTCCGTTCAGCCTTCTGATGATAGGACGTCTCATATCAAGCGTTTGAATGCCGAAGGCCCCACGGGAATAATCTCCGGAATCTCAGGGCTCAAGGCTAAAGCCTCAAGGCTCGCCGGATCCCCCTAAACATTCCTTCACTGTCCACTTCTCGGCCGATCTTCAATACTCCCAGGCATCAGCCGTTTCTTTCGCTTATGGACGTTCAAATAGCGGAATCCTGGCGATAGGCTGTCAATCCTCCGCTTAGACGACTTCGGAATCAAGAGTGCTTTCCCGGCCGTCAACGCGATCGCCTGTCCGTCCACCGTTGCCACACCCTCCCCGCCGACTACGATCATGAGAACATCCACTTCGCCACTAACGTGCTCATTCACCCCACCCGGGGCATGCCACTGCACGAGAGTGAAATCCAGGTCATCGCTCTCACCACCGAATATGGCTCCGGTGGCTTCCGTAACCGCACCAACATCAAACGCTATCAGGCTCACGCTTCCGGCCCCGTTGCCTTGCTAATCCGGACCGTCGACTTTTTGAATTCGGGAATCTTGCTGACAGGGTCATAGGCCCGGTTAGTGAGCAGATTGGCGGACTTCTTCCCGGCCCAATGGTAGGGAATAAAGATGGTGTCCGGTCGGATGGTGGTGACGACCTTTGCGTGGAGAACCACGTGACCACGTCGGCTCTCTACGCGCATCCACTCCCCATCCCCAATCCCATGCTGGTCGGCGAGGGTGGGGTGGATCTCCACATAGGGCTCAGGACACTGATCGACCAGGGCCCCAATGCGTCTCGTCTGGGTGCCACTCAGGTATTGCGAGACCACGCGGCCGGTGGTGAGAATGACGGGATAGTCGGCGTCTGGCTCTTCCGCGCTGGGCCGGTAGGTTACGGGGTTAAAGTGCGCCTTCTTGTCCGGCGTGTAGAACTGGAGGTCTTCAAAGAGTCGCGGCGTGCCTGGATGGCCGATTTCCGGGCAGGGCCAAAAGACACCCATCTCGTCTTCGATCCGCTTGTAGGTGATGCCGAAATAGTCCGCCGTCCCCCCCTTGCTTGCCACTCGGAGCTCGTTGAAGATGTCCTCCGAACTGGTGAAGTGGTCGAAGTACTTGCCGCGCCCCAGCCTGCGAGCCATTTCCAGGATGATCTTGGTGTCCTCTTTGGCGTCGCCTGGAGGTGTGACAGCCTGGCGGATCCGGATCACACGGGCTTCGGCGCTGGTGGACGTGCCCTCTTCTTCCTCGTGCAGTGAGCCGGCCATGACGATATCGGCGTGGTGTGCGGTCTCGCTCAAAAAGAAGTCGATGGCCGTGAAGTGCTCCAGTTTGGAGAGCGCTTCGCGAGTGAAATTGGCATCGGTGAGAGAAACGAGAGGGTTGAAGCAGATGCTGATGAGTGCTTTGATCTCGCCCCGGTGGACCATTTCGATGATTTCTGGAGCCGGATGCCCTTTCCAAGGCAGCTCCTCCTCAGTGATCCCCCAAACTCCGGCGATGTATTTGCGATGCTCGGGATTCTCAATATCTCGATTGCCGGGAAGTTGGTCGCACTTATGCCCGTGCTCTCTGCCTCCTTGCCCGTTGCCTTGGCCGGTTATAGTCCCGTATCCACACCCTTTCCGCCCAATACGCCCGGTCGCCAACACCAAATTGATGCAAGAAACGACGTTATCGACACCCTTGGTGTGGTGCTCGATGCCCCTCGCGTGGAGGAGGAAAGATGTCTTGGCATTGCCCCACATCCGGGCCGCTTTCACAATGTCGTCCAACTCCACGCCTGAAATGCGTGATGAATCCTCGAGTGACAGGGCCAATGCAGCGGTCCTGGTGTCCTCCCAGCCGCTCGTATGATTAGCGATGAAATCATGGTCCACCAGGTCCTCTTCGATCAACACGCGGAGCATTCCGAGCAGTAGGGCGGAGTCGGCCCCGGGACGGACAGGGAGGTGCAGATCGCAAGTACGGGCCAAGGGCGTGACCCGAGGGTCGATCATGATCAGCTTCGCGCCTTTGTCGCGGGCTCGCCAGATATAATCGGTGGTAATGGGGGAGCACTCGGCCACATTGGTGCCGGCGCAGATGATCACCTCCGCGTCTACGATGTCGTCCCAATAATTGGCGGCTCGATCAATGCCAAACGCTTTCTTATTGCCCGCGCCGGCGCTGACCATGCACAGACGGCCGTTGTAGTCCAGCTCTTTTGTCTGCAGGGCCACGCGAGCAAACTTGCCCATCAGATAGCTCTTCTCGTTGGTGAGCGAGACGCCCGAGAGGATCGCGACAGCATCCTTGCCGTATTGCTCCTGAACCCGTCTTATCTCGCTGACCGTCGTCTCGAACGCTTCGTCCCAGGAGATCGGGACAAAACCTTTCCCCTCGACTCGCTTCATGGGGTGCAGCAAGCGGTCGGGATGGTTGTCCTGCATGTACCGCTTGATGCCCTTGGGGCAGAGCTTGCCGCGATTGAATGGAAACTCTTCCCATGGCTCGAAGCCGATGACGTGGTTATCGCGGACCTTGAGCTGAATGCCGCACTGTTGTCCGCAGAAGCAGCAGTGGGTCTTCACCAGCTTGTCTGGTTCTCCCCGTCCGCGCCATCCGCCTAGCGGCTCGTAGTTCAGGTTTGGGCCGAACTGCTCGGTGAGCTGATCTATCGGAACGGGGGGATTGGCCATCTGATTAGATGATGATTGATTCGGGCGCACTTCGATATGATTTGGATCATCTCGGCTACCCAACGAACGGCTGTTCGCCGAGGTAAGTCGCCTGATTCAACGCGACCAGCTTCCGCTTCTCTTCCGGTGAAAGGTTCTGGTGCTCGCCAAAGTCCAGACCGACCTCTTTCATCACCTCAACGAGATCGTCGTGGTGCAGTTTGGATTGGTAAGGCTTGCCAGATCGCACGCAAGCAGCCTGCTCGCCCATCGCGCCTTCTTCCTTGTAGAACTGGACGCCTAGTTGGGCGGGCCGCTGGACGACATGGAAGAACTTGCCGAACGGCATGTAAAGGAGGAGGATGATGACGGTGAAGGCGTGGAGCAATGAGAGGAACGAGAAATTGGAGCCGCCCATGAGCCGATAGCTAGCCGTCAGCATCAGCCCCGTCACCGCCACTGCGAAGAGCATGAAGAGGGGAATCAAGTCGTTGGCAAAGGTTTGGACCGCTTGCGCCCCCCGCTCGTTGAGGCGCCGATGCATGGCGAGGGCAACACCGACGAGGACAAAGACGGCGCTGAAGTTGAGGCCGTTGAACAACAAAAAGCCTATAAAGGAGTGGGGGTCGAAGCTGAACTGCTTCATCCCCATGAACTCCACCACGTAGTGATTGCCCTCAGACCCAAACTGAACCCATCCCCAACTGAGCGGAAACGTGATGGCAAAGGCGAGCAGACATCCCCATGCGAGACAGAGATGAGCCACCCAGCGCGTCTTGCTGCGACGCTCGATAAACTTCTGAACGACGATGTTATCAATCGTCAGCCGGAGAAGTGTCCAGATATTTCCAACCAGCTTGCCGGGCCTCAGAAACAGCCGCCAACTGGCTTTGAAATACCGCCACGTAGGCGGCCGCTGAACCCACATCAAATAGCGGTAGATCAGACCAAAAGCAGCAAAAACCGTCGCGGCCGCATACGCAGCGAGAGGTGCGTCAAAGCGGCTCAGCCGCCCGGACCCAAAGTAGATCGCGGCCATCACCAGCAATGCGGCCACCAAGCCTCCTATGAAGGCCACAACCTGAGACCGCGGCTTACTTTCCTGATAGGTCATATCGCACTAATCCCGTCGAGGCGGCAAAGCACAAACGCAGGAACGACGTTCCGGAACCATTTATCATTTACCATTTACCATTTACCGACCCTCACGCCAAACCACGTTGCAAGCCGCGCTTGGCGGAAAGAGAGCGTAGCATCGGCGCACCCACCGCCGCTGCCCAGATGAATAGTCCCACGAGTTCGATAAAGCCGCTAATCCCCATGAACGCGAAGGCCCTGGGATTGTAATCGGTCGCAATCTCCAACCCAACCCGCAGAGCGTTCCCCAGATTGACGAGCAAGAAGGCGGTCCAGAGCTTGGGTATAGATGCTTCAGGGATGTCGTTCATCATGTGGACGACGTGCAGCCCTACCCCGAGGATCATTTGTGAAATGAACCCAACCGTCAGCGCATGCCGGATGGCGCCGATGTACGCGTGGGAGAACGCTTGGCCGGTCACGGCGAGGTGAGTCGGCTCCAAGACCATGAGTAGCCCGGAAATCAGGAGCCAGACGAGCGACGTCCGAATGAACTTGTGGGACGGCAACTTGAATTCGAGATGACGGAACATGCGCGAAGAAATCACCAGGCAGATTGCCCCAAGGGCGAGCAAAAGGCCGCTCGTAAAATAAAGCGAGCCTTGCTGCATGCCAGACCGGAAGTAGATCAACCACCCGAGCGTCCTTGAGGCGATGCCACCGGTCCAAAAAATGAATCCGGCAATCCCAAAGTAAGGGCAAGCCTCTTCCGCCCCGAAGCAAGAATGCATCTTAACGAACAAGACCCCAAAGATCATCATGGGGACGAACCCCAGAAACTGGGCGTCTCGGTAAGGAGGGAAGTATTGAGCTACGAAGAGAATGCTGCTCGCCGGATCGGCTTGATGGGCCAGGGCGAAATAGAATGGCTCGGCCATCACCAGCAGAGCCCACCACCCAAGCGACGCAAAAACGAACGTGGTCGGCCAAGTCAGCCCTTCACCTGTCTTATAGCGGGTGACGCCAGTGTTGGTGATGAATAGCCCCACTGCCACCACCTGCAGCAAGCACGAGAACACGCCAACGGGAACCCAAAGGGACCTGTCTACGTGCGCAATGGGCTCAGCGACAAATCTTAAGGCAATGCCGGTGGCCATGAGGCCCAAGGACCAAGCGGCCAATCGATGGAACAGCTTCAGCCGGCTCATCCTAGGCGCGTGCTGCTGAAGGGCAAACCCCATGATGAAGAAGCCCACCCAGCCATAGAGCTGCGAGTTCGCATGGGCGAGGACATAGGGAGTCCAGGCGCTTGTCGCGTAGCTGCCTTGCGCGGAAATGCCGAGCAGGGCGATCGCGCCGAGGGTGCATCCGGCCGTGAGGACGCTCAGTATGCCGGCCAGAAAGAAAGGCCGGTAGATATCGGTTACCGCTCTCGCGTCCTTCGGTGGGGCGGCCGCTACTCGCAACGGTGTCAAAGTTCCGACTGTCATTTCAGAGTTCCTTCAAGGGTGATCGGGCCATTTGTGTCCCGCACGCGGGGCGCTTCCACCGAAGGCGGACGGGCCAGCCACGCGCGGACAGCATGGCGGACGAGGCCAACCGCGGTTGCGGTCCAAGCTGCCAGTGCGAGCCATACGAAGTAGTGAGGAATCGGTTTAAGAAGGGCGAGGTCAAAGCGGCCGGCAATAGCAAAAGTGCAAAGCGTGTACATCCCGAGAGGGAAGACCAAGCTCCAATACTGCGGATCGTATTGAAGCGGAATCTTGTTTTCCGCATGCCGCCACCAGCCGATCATGATCAGCAGCGGAATCCAGGCGGTTGCGATGATCCAGAAGAAGAGAGTGAAGCCCTGGAGCACCGGCTGCGCGTGCAGATTAGCCGTCCAAAGCTGGGCTCGCTTGTCGAGCTCAGCGCCCGCCAAGGCGGAAATTGCGGCCGCTCCCATATTGACCCAATAAGTGGGGGCAAACGCCTTCGCATCCAGAGGCAGGAAGAGCAGCCGGTAGGAGATCAGGAAGATGATGAAGAGGTAGAGCGCACCTCCAAGCATGAACATGCAGGTTGAGAGAAAGAGCATGGAAGCCGGACCGGATGAGGCGGGCGCCAAGTTGCTTCCGGCAATGGAGACGGATTGTGTGGCCACAACCAGGATAAGCCACGCGCCGTTAATGCCGTTCTCCAGATCCGGCTTCAACTTGCGGGTGATCATCGAATAGGAGAACCCGTAGATCAGAACCAGCCACAGCACCCAGCTAAAGATCCAAAGCGGCCAAGCCAGATCGGGTCGGTTTTCGACGATGATGAGGGCATTTGCGATGACGTTCGTGGCCACGACGGCCGTGAAAAACCCCGGCCCCCTAAGGGGATCGGTGAAGTCCTTCTTGAATTCGCTCGAAAAGGACCAGAGCCTGAGACCGTTCGCCGCTAGCAACACGAGGTAGCTGAAGATCGCGATCGCTAGAAAAATGACGTCCAACGACCTGAAACCAAGCCGGTAAGTAACCGTGGCAAGCACCCCAGTCGCCATGGTCATCGCGAAGTACCCAGGGTAAAGCCGCTCAGGGCTAAAGATTCTGTTCGCCGTACGGCTTGTCATCTCATCCTCATTCTCGATCCTTCAAAAGAATCCCTCTATGATCCGGGTCATAGGATCGCCGATCGCCGATTGTCCACCTCGAATCTCAAACCCCAAACCTCAAACCACGCATCCCGTATCCCGTATCTCGCATCAATCTCGGCTCTCCATGCGGCGCACTCCAGCGAGCATCCACACGTTGACGGCCAAACAGACGACGCTCGTGATTGCCGCCGGAAGGGCCATCGCCGGCTTTCCGTCAATCAGGTTCTCCAAAACGGAGACGAACAGCCAAAGCTGCAGCATGATCAGAACCAAATTGAACAGCAGCAGGCCGTTGAAGACAGCCGATCGCTGGTGGCGGCGAAGATAGCTGGGAGACTTCATGCGTCGCCTCGCATCACGCCGGTCGCGTAAATCTGATCAGCGACGACCTCTAGCTGAATTCGAGGCAGAGGCCGAGGGGGTGGGCCCTGGAGGACATGGCCGTCATCCAACGAGAACGCGCCGTTGTGGCACGGGCAGTAGATGCGTTTCTTATCCGCCTGGTACTCGACCGGGCAGGAAAGATGCGTGCAGCGTCGGGAAAACGCGATGTAATGTCCGGGAGCGTCTTGGATGAGCAGGCAGATGTCATGGGGCCGGGGATAGGCGAAGGGAAGAGAGCCTCCAAGCGGGACATCGCTCGCCTGCGCGACGAGGGCACGCTCAAACTGTCGTTCACCTCGAGGGAACTCTGCCCATGCGGCCAGGCCTAGCGTGCCGAGAGCTAGGCCGCCGCTGGCCAGCGTCATGAACTTGAAGAACTCTCGCCTGGAAACGTAATTGTCCTCTTCCCAATCGATCGGGAAATCTTCTCTTAATTTCTCTTCCATTTAATTCAACCTGGATATCAGCCGCAGATCGCTCTTCCTGATCACTGCATCGGCTTTGACCGGCATCTGCTTAATGCCCGCCGGCATCATGAGGGAGACCTTTGTCTTAACCACTCGACCACCAAATATGAACTCGTTAACCGGCGTGCCGGAACGCTGCTCAGCGATCTCTTCGGGTGTGCCAAAGAAGAGGGCGCCAGAGGGGCAGACGGTGGCGCACATCGGTTTCTTTCCAACCGAGGTCCGGTCGTAGCACATGTCGCACTTCATCATCTGGTCCGTTTGAACTTCGTATTTGGGGACGCCGAACGGGCACGCGAAAACGCAGTTTGTGCAGCCGATGCAGCGCGGCTTGAGCGAGCTCTGAACGACCCCATCGGGTGTCCGCTTGATCGCATCTGCGGGGCAGACCGCGGCGCAAGCCGGCTCGTCGCAGTGCATGCAAATAATTGGAGTGGTTTGGACCGTATCGCCGCGCTCGATCTCCTCCAAATGAATCATGGAGACCCCCGCATGGGTGTCGCATTCCGCGCAAGCCTGCACGCACGCCTTGCACCCAATGCACCGGCTCGGATCGATGTAGAACTGCATCTCCACTAGTCCGAACTCTCCGTCACAGGTTGAATATCGCCCGTACCCCTAGCCTACCGCCATGATCCAGGTCATATCGCTTTGCGAAGAATGCGGATCACCTATCACCGATCTTGCATCCCGAATCCCGAATCCCCAATCCGGATCTCCCAGATCCCAGATCCCAGATCCCACATCGTCACTCTCCCACCAATACCTTCAGCACGGCCTCATCGAGAATCGTTATGTAGTGATGCTCAGTGGAGACGGTGTGTCCTTTCCCAGGATTCTGTACCAGCGGCTAAGAGTGGAAAATGGTGAAGCCGCATGTCGGAAACAAAACTCAAGAATCGTCGTACCTTCACGCCGGAGTTCAAGCTTCGAGTGGTCGTCCAAGTTGTCTCAGGGCAACG
>JANYLD010000222.1 GCA_025363835.1 Armatimonadota bacterium | reverse complement strand
AACTGCCGCTTCACCCGCTGCAACCTCACCGCCGCCCGCCTCGCCGAAATCCAAACCACCCGGTGCGAGTTCGAAGACTGCGACTTCACGAGAGCCAGACTCGACGCCAGTAAACACCAATCCACCAGCTTCCTCAACTGCACCTTCACCAACGCCGACCTCTATGGCGGCAAATTCGAGCGATGCCGAATGGTGGGCAGCGACTTCCAAGGCGCTAACCTGTCCAGTCTCAAAATGGAAGGCGGAGATTGGTCATTCACCCTCCTCCGCTCTCAAAACCTCGACGAGTTCGACTTCTCCAACGTCAAGCTCATCAGCGCCGACTTCGCCGCCTCGAGCCTCAAGAAAGCCACCTTCCAAGACGCCATCCTCACCAACGCCAACCTCACCGGCGCCAAACTCCAGAAAGCCGACCTAAGAGGCGCAGAAATCTCCGGAGTCAACCTCCAGGGAGTCGAGCTAAAAGGCGCCAGAATGAACCTAGAACAAGCCCTCCTCTTCGCCGCCTGCCACGGGATCGTGATTGAGTGACCGCACGTTTCGGCAGATTCAAGATTCAAGATTCAAGACTCGGAATGCAAGATTCGAGACGCAACATGCGCCACGCTTCCTCAGAGTTGAATCCTGAATCCAGCATCCCGAATCCCCCAATCGAGCAATCGGCATCCCTGTCCGCCATAGCTCTCTCGAGCGAAGGAGGATCAAAAATCGAGCAATCCCTAATCCCGGATCGAATGCCTCCGTCGATTTACGATTTACGATTTACGATTTACAAACAAGCCGAACTGCCGCCCGCCGAGACTCGTCCGCATAAAGCGGAGACCGGCGAAAGGCCCGGTTTTATGCGGTGTTTGCAATGCAGCGTAAAATGTCAATACTTATTAGGAGGCTTTCAATGGCGAATCACGACGACGACGATAAGAATGTTTTGATCTACATGCTCGCAGGTGTCGGCCTGGGCGCGATCATCGGTGCGGCAGCAGGTCTGCTCTTTGCCCCAAAGGCGGGAACGGAAATGCGAGACGACATCACCGGTAAGTTCAAGGAACTGAAGGGCAAGACGGAAGAGTGGATCAGCGAACAGCGCGCAAAAAAAGCGGTGACTGACGCAGCTGAAGAACTTGGCGTCTAAACTGTCCGTATAGATGGTCGGTTGGAGGATTCTTCTTTGGGCGGTCTTGGTCTTGACCGCCCTCCTATTTCTGTATCTCGTCCGGGGGATCCTCCCGCCGTTCATCATCGCCTTTGTTATCGCCGCTCTCCTAGAGCCCAGCATAAGAAAGCTGCGCCTGCGTGGCTTCTCCCGCAAGACCGCCGTCCTCACCGTCTTCCTCCTATTCTTCGGTCTCGTTACCGGAATTGGAATCATCATTGGCCCGCACATAGCTGCCCAGGTTGTTGACCTCCAATCGTCAGTCGCGACGATCACCCAGAACGTAGAAAAGGCCAACGCAAACGACAACTTCTTTATGCGCTGGAATCCGGTAGTTCAGGCTCAAGCCGAGCAGAAGACCGGATCAGTGGACCGCGCCCTCCTTCCTTTTCGCAACACGCTCTCCAGGCTCGGCCTGCCCACAACGGAGTCAGGCCTTGTTCAACATTTTGTGGACCCGTTCCGAAAAGACATAGCCCCTCTGCTTTCCAGAGGAGTCGGGTCCTTCCTCGGAATCCTGTTATCGCTTCCCGCATACATTCTCCAGCTCGTCCTCATCCCCATCCTTGCCTTCATGATGCTGATGGACATGGAGGAGCTCAAGCGCCGCGGGCCCAAATACATTCCCCCCGCTCTCCGCGTCAGCACCATGCGCCTCTTCGAGGACATCGGCGAGGTCTTCACCAAGTATCTCCGAGGCGTTGCGCAAGTCACCTTGCTCTATATGACGATCTCCACAATAATCTTCGTGCTGATGGGCGTCCCCTACGCGATCCTCGTCGCCATCGGCTTCAGCGCCCTTTACCTGATCCCCTACATCGGCAACATCATCGCCTACGTCGTCCTCTTCCTCCTCATCGGCCTCAGCGGCAGCACCGGCTACTTCTGGCACTTCTCCAGCCCCTGGGGCTACGCCGTCCTGGTGACAGGAATGTTCGTCGCCATGGCCATGACCTTCGACCACGTCATCTACCCGCAAATCGTGGGCTCCAGCGTGGGCCTCAACGGCATCATCAGCCTCTTCGTCATCCTCTCCGGAGCCGCCCTCTTCGGCCTCCCCGGCATGATCCTCGCCTACCCCCTGGCCGGCTCCTTGAAGGTGATCCTGGACAGACTCCTCAAGGTGACTTCAACTTCGGTCGAGCAGCTGAGCCTCCCGCCCACCCCCTTACGCCACCGAGTTGCGGCCAGTGGATAACTTCACCTAACCCCGTCTATTTTTTTGGTCATCCTGAGCCATTGAACACGGAGTGCTCGTGGCCCGTTCAGAAAATAGAGCGACGGCTGCCTCGACACGTGGGCCCGTAATTTCCACCAGCCTCCGCCCGCCGACCTCGTGTCGAGGCTTCCAATCTGCTCCCGTTTGAACCTGTGAGCCCAGCATTTTCTTAGGAGCGAGTCCCCGAGTCGAAGGACCTGACTGTAGGCGGCGGAACGCTACCAACCTCGGCCGCTTTTTGAGCCTGTGAGCCGAGAGGCTTCCGGTTGCCACACCTTTGTCCCTCCCATTCTAATCTTGGAATTGTCATCCGAAGGCGACAAGCGAAGCCGAGCCGAGGGACCTTACTCAGAGCCGGATTTCGGGTGGCTTAAGCATGTATTTTCAGACCAGGATATATGAACTGCGTTCACGATAGGGGATGAGAATGACCTCAACAGGCGAGACTTACGGTCCGGTCCTTCGACTCGCCTTCCGCCTTCCGCCTCCCGCCTCCCGCCTTCATCCTTCCGCCTTCATCCTTCATCGTTCATCCTTCATCCTTCCGCCTTTCCCCTTCAATCCGCTCCGCCAACTCCGACGCCCCCAACTCCACCGTCCGCCGTCCCGACTTCAGGGCCGCCGTCAACTCCACCGGCTCGACATCAAACTCCACCGCCTCCCGCACCCCCGACAAAGACAAAGACAAAACATGCCCCTGCGCCGAGGCCCCCAAAACCGCATCAAACGGCGACCGCCACTTCCGCAGCATCCCCCCAAACGTGATCTCCGTCCGCTTAATGACAAGGTTGGAAGTCTGCCGGTCATCCAGCCGAGTCGCCTGCCCGTTCCATAAAACCAAGCCCGCCGCATCAAACCCAATCTCTCCCTTCACATAAGCCTTAACCACCGCCTCCTCAATCTTCGACCTAAACTCAACTTCCTCCGAAATCTCCGGTAACCCCCGAGCCAAACGGTGCCAGTCCTCCAACGTCTTCGGCTCGTCCACATGCCGGATCAACTTCGGGTTCTCCGTCCGGACCAGCCGCAGATACTCGCCGTCCTGGTCCAACTCCGTCCCGCAGTCGTAACAAACATAGCCGGACCGCGGGCTCTCCTTCCCAACCCCCAGCCACCGCAAATCGTCCCACGTCAGCAACCGCCCCGCATACCGCTCCGCAAATTCAAACGGGTCCTCGCGCGCCGAGATCAACGACACCTGGTCCCCATCCACGTCGAACTCGGCGTGGCAGTCCTCGCAAAACGCGTTCCCGGCCGAGGGGCTCAACCGAACAGCGATCCGGGCCCACTCTTCCGGATACAGAGCCCGAGCGTCCTCCGTGGGCAAAATCTGCTTCCGCCGCCCGTCCTTCAAACCATCAAACTGCGCCGAACACCCGTCACACTTCCAGGCTTCACCGGCCCGCCCACTAAGATCGCGCCACTCTTCAAAGGACTTATTCGCGCCAACCTCAACCGTACAAGAACCCGAAACCGGTAAAGACAAAAGCGTCATCCCGTCCGGGGTGGACTCAAACTTCACCTTGCAGGAACCGCAGTCGAACACCTGCTTGGCCGCCAGGAACGAGACGCGCTTCTTCGTCAGCTCCCCCACCGAGCAGCACGGGCAGAACGCCAACGGGGCCACGTTCCCAATCTTCCGCAAGATCCCCGCCCGGCAGATCGGGCAGACGCGATCGTCCAGCTCGCGCAACTTAATCAACCCCCGACGGCAGACGGGGCAGGTCTGCTTCTTGAGCGGCTTCGGCTCCTCCAGCACGCCCCCGCAGGAAGGACACGCCCGGCGGTCGAACGCGAACTGCTTGAGCTGGACGAGCACGTCGTCCAACTCCGCCAAAGTCACCTCGGCCCCCAGGGTCGGCGCTTGCACCAGCAGATGCCTGAAATCCTGGATCGACTGCGGCCGGTCCTCGTAGCGCATCGACAGCCCGCACTCGATCGCCTCCGCCACCGGCCGCTCGACCTCCGGCCGGATCGACCGAACCCCCGGCAGCTCCACCCCATGTGCCCGCTCAGCC
>JANYLD010000218.1 GCA_025363835.1 Armatimonadota bacterium | reverse complement strand
CTCAACGATGCCGAGCAGCGCAAGGCTCTCTTACGGATCGTCATAGTGGGGGCAAACTTCACCGGAGTTGAACTCGCCGGCGAGTATCAGGACTTCTTGATGGAAGCATGCAAGTCCTATCGCAGAATCCGCGCGTCCGAGATATCTGTAGTTGTCATTGAAATTGCAGACCGCATTCTTCAGGCGATCGACGAAGACCTGGCAAGCTACGCCGCAGTTCACCTTAAGCGGCGGGGCCTGGATATACGGGCTAAGACCAGTGTGCTGGAAGTTTGCGAAGAGAAAGTGATCCTCAGCGACAATTCCTCACTGCCAACTTACACGTGCATCTGGGCGGCAGGCATTGCTCCTAATCCGCTTCTCGACAAGATGGAGGGTCTGCCTCGTGAAAAAGGTTGGATATCGACCGAGCCGACATTGCAAGTCAAGGGCTTTGACAACGTGTGGGCAATCGGCGACCTCGCACATGTGGATCTCGGGGGCGGCAAGAGCTACGGAGCGACGGCTCAGAACGCCGTCCGGGAAGGCACGCAAGTTGCAAAGAACATCCTGCGCTCGATTAACAAACTACGTCTCGAACCATTTAGATACAACCCCGTCGGTTCGCTTGCCGCTCTAGGCTGCCGGACGGCCGTTGCCAAAGTCTTCGGGATTAAAATTGCAGGGTTTGTGGCTTGGTGGTTGTTTAGAACCGTCTACCTCGCCAAGATGCCGAGCTGGTCAAGGCGTATCCGAATTGTTATGGATTGGACGACTGACTTGTTCTTTAAGAGAGACGTCGTCCAACTGGGCGTCCCGAGAATCAACCCTAGCCGCCCGGATATTCCGCTCATGGAACGTGCAGTAGAAGTGCCCGACCCGAGCATGATGAAGTGACCTTGATGAGGGGATGATAAGAGAACGATGCAGGTTTGGTGCGACCTCACATCCACCACATTTTCAGTTCCTCACTTCGTCATCTTCACTTTCAAGGTTCGCGATTGCAATCTGCCGCCCACGACGCAGTTTGTCCTTCCTGTCCCAGCGAAGGAACAGAAAGAATCCAACCACGGAGACGATGATGACGGCGACACCAAAAAGCGCCATGGTGACGCCGAGGTCCGTCAACGACATCGGGGTTTCGCCTTTCAATCTATTCAGTCCCTTACATCCGGTTTTGTCACAGCAGAGCTTACAGCCAAAAAAATCCGCCGCCTTTCCCAGTAGCGTGGAGGGAAGGCGGCGGTGGAGAGGAGATTATTGAAATTCTGTTCAGAGAATTAGCGGGCCAACGCGCAGTGGTTGGCAAAGGAAAAGCATGGAGTGCAACTGCTCATCCTGCGGCGCCAGCAAGCGCGGGTTCTCTGTGGCTCCGCAGGTTACTGCCGGCGTCGTGAGCGTGCCGAAGTTCCAAGCGGCCACCTTGCACATCGCGTAGTGGTCCTTGTCGATGTCGATAAAGTGATACCGAATGCCCCACTGAGCCAGTAACCGGCGGACGTGCGTCGTTTGCTCGCACCACTCAGCGCCGTAAACCATAACTCTGGCAGGCTCTTCGGTTTTAGCGTTCCTGACCATCGTGTTTGTTCTGACGGATGCTGTCGTTGGACCGGCTGTAGAGATTTCGTCGGCCTTATAGCTGACCATTTGCAGGGACCCGACAGCTACAATGTCTATATGGCTTCAACGACGAAGAAGAGCACTTTTTGGGAAAACGTGATCGAGCGAGGCATCCGCACGGTGGTCGACGAGATGAGCACAAGCGAGTGCATTGATCTGACCCTCCAGTACGGATCCCACAACTACAAGCCCATTCCAATTGCGATAAAGACCGGAGTTGGAGCGTGGGTGACCGACGTTGAAGGCAAGGAATATATCGACTGCGTCGGGAGCTATTCCGCTGTTGCCCAAGGTCACCTCTGTGAGTCCATTGTTCGGGCCGCCCGGCAACAAATGGACGTTCTGACGTTGACGAGCCGAGCTGTTTACACCCGGGAAATGGCCCTCTTTCTCAAGGCGGTTTGCGACTACACTGGGACCGAAATGGCCTGCCCTATGAACACGGGCGCTGAGGCTGTTGAGACGGCCATTAAGCTCGCCCGCAAATGGGCTTACACGGTAAAGGGTGTTCCGAAAGACAAGGCCGAGATTATCGTTGCCGAGGAGAACTTCCACGGTCGCACTACGACAGTTGTCGGGTTTAGCTCCGAGCCAAATTACAAGGAAGGCTTTGGCCCCTTCACTCCAGGCTTTATCCTTGTTCCTTTTGGCAATATCGAAGCGGTTGCGGCGAAGATAACGCCAAACACGGCCGCCGTGATGATGGAGCCGATCCAGGCCGAAGGGGGCATCTTGATCCCACCGGACGGCTTCATGGCCGATCTGCGCAAGCTTTGCACTAAGAACAATGTGCTCCTGATCTGGGATGAGATCCAGACCGGCTTCTGTCGCACTGGAAAACGCTTCGCCTGGCAGCACGAGGACTCCGAGCCTGATCTTATGTGCCTCGGCAAAGCCCTCGGCGGCGGCATCATGCCGGTAGCGGCCACCGTTGGCAGAAGGGAAGTGATGGACGTCTTTCGGCCGGGCGACCATGGCTCCACCTTTGGCGGCAATCCATTGGCGTCGGTGATTGCCATCGCGGCGATGGCTGAACTGGAGTCGAGGGATCTGGCCGAAAACAGCGCGGTAATGGGCCAGCGAATGATCGACGGCTTCCGACAGCTTGATCAAACGATGATCGAAGACATTCGTGGGCGTGGCCTGCTTGTTGGTCTGGAGGTCAAGAAAGGCTACGACGATGCCCGCCTGCAGCAGGCTTTCTTGGACGAAGGAATTTTGACCAAGGAGACTCGCCACCGGACTTTCCGGTTTGCCACCCCGCTGACCGTGGACGCGGCTTTGGTGGACGAGGTTGTGGCGCGGGTTGGCCGGGCGATCAAGACGGCGACGACCTAGGATCGGAATGTCCGCCCCACATGATTGTAATGAATAAATGTGGGGCGGACATTCCTGTCTGCCTTAGGCTGTAGTAAGGAAACATGCTTAGCTACGACGAACTCGTTATTCGGCGAAGAAAGCTGCCCCACTGGAGGAGCGGAGCCAAGACATATCATGTGACTTTTCGATCCAAAGTGCTCCTTCCGCCAGAATGCCGGCAACTTGCGGTTGAAGCAGTCCGCAAAGGCGAGATCGAGCACTTCAATCTCTTTCTAGGGCTTGTAATGCCTGATCACATGCATCTCCTGCTCTTTCCTTGCGAGGCGGCCGAAGGTCAGTGGCGAGAACTCTCCGACATATTGAAAGGCCTCAAAGGTGCAAGCGCCCGGGCGATTAACAAGCAACTCAATCGAAAAGGAAATCTGTGGCAGGACGAAAGCTACGATAGGATCATCCGAGACCGCAGGGAATACCAAGCGACCTGGAATTACATCTGGTTGAACCCTTGCGTGGCAGGCTTGGTCGACTCGCCGAACGAATACCCGTATATTATTTATCCGTCCGAGACTTCTGCAAAGAGAATCCTAGGTGGATAGCAGTGGGGCGGACATTCCTGTCTGCCTTCCAAAGCCGCAATTGCCCCATGGGTGACTCAAAGGCAGACAGGAATGTCCGCCCCACGGGCGCTTAAAATCACAAAGGCGTCGAACTCCTAGGCACATTTCTTGCTCAGATGCGTTCGGGCTTAGGTATCATGCCCCTGCGTCACGGGTGACCGTGGGGCGGCTACGGCGGGACGGGCCCGTCATAGGAGAAATCTCCTTTTCGTAGCGGAACAAATGGGAATGGAAATTGTGGTTGCGGACTTCTCCGCTCTGAATGCGGAGTTCGCTCACAAAGCACTGGCTTTGGAGGCCCATCCACGGTTTATCTCTTTTGGGAGCCGCTCGGTTCGTCGGGATTCTCGCGCAAGAGCAATTCTTGTGTCTGCGCACAGGTCATTTGTGAGGTCTATGTGATTGGCAAACATCTTCATCCTTGTTAGCTGTCTTGCGTTCGCCGCAATTGCGATCGAAACGCCTAATTTTTGGGAGCGGGTCCTTCGCGTCTTCCACCTGAGTCCTAAACCGCTCTCTGTCATGGCTCCGCCACGCGTCTCTCAAGACGAGGGCTGGACGCTTATACGCTGCGACGATCCTGCCGCTTTTAACGAGTGGCTCGGCAAAGACGAAGAGGGAATGCCCTTCCGCCCTGGTGAGGAGCCTTCACTTGGCTCCCATCTTCTTGTTGAGCTTTACGGCTGCGACCCTGAGTCTCTGAAGCGCGAGGACTGCGTCGGCAACGCCATGCGTTCTGCCGCTGTTGAGAGCAAGGCGACGGTGGTCGATCAATCTTTCCACGAGTTTCGCCCCTACGGCGTTTCTGGCGCTGTGATTATCCAGGAGTCGCACTACACCATCCACACGTGGCCAGAGCACGGCTATGCGGCGGTAGATCTGTTCTACTGTGGCGGCACCGTTCTTGTGCACCGAGCGGTGGAAGTGTTGCAGGATTCGTTCAAGCCTTCGCGAATCAAGTTCCTCGTGGTACGGCGCGGTTTGCAGCACGAAGTGGATCGCTAAAGCAAGTATTGAGTGCTGAGTGTCGAGTATTGAGATTTATATGAATCTCGATACTCAAAACTAAACACTGGATACGTCAGCTTTCTGAGCGCTCGCATAGGCCGCAAGCGCGACTCTAGCCGCCGCCAATCCGTCCTCCAAACCGATCGAAGGCTCTCGATCTTCTTGGATTGAGGCTAGCCACTCGGAGACCAGAAGGGCATCCAAGCTTGATCCGTAGGATCCAACGGTATGCGACTCGCCCCAGACCTCGACGTCCTGGCTGAACATGTCTAGCTCGATGGCGCCCTTCTCGCCAACAACGTTCATGGTCACGTCGCCCCAAGTCTTGTAGGTCTGGGGACGGGACCAGCTCGAATCGAGGGATGCAAAAACTCCGCTTGGATATTCCAGCGTGAGCATCGCGGTGTCCTCCCAGTCCTCGCCATACATGTTGCTGCCGGTCTGGGCCTGGACTAGGTTGGGCTCCTCCCCCAAAAGGTCTCGGAGAAGGTCGGCCACGTGGACCGTGTGGTCGATCATGGCGCCGCCACCCGATTGTTCGACATCAACAAACCAGTCGAACGGGCAACGGCCGCGGTTGGTGGCGCAAACGGCTTTAATGGCCCCAATGTCGCCGTTCTTAACCCTCTCCTTCAGGCGGACATAGGAGGGCGCAAATCGGCAGGGGAAGGCGGTCATGAGACGCACTTTGCCTTTCACCGCTTCAGTCATGCGCAACGCTTCTTCCGCGTTGGTTACCAGCGGCTTTTCGCAGAGGATTGGCTTGCCGGCATTGGCGGCATGCTCGGCATATTCGGAATGGGAACGGTTGGCGCCCGTAATGACCACCGCATCCACCCGCTCCAAAAGGTCGTCGATTGACTCGGCCTGATGCAGACCTGCCTTAAGAGCAAACGTGTCCTTCCGCTTGGCGTCATGGTCCCAAACCACCGCCGCTCGCGCTTCGCCGCACGACTGCAAAGCAGAAACATAGCCCCACGCATGCATGTGGGCCACTCCAAGAAATCCAACGCGGATGGGCATTGCGGTGAGTTTACGTCCTTGCCGCCAGTGATCGGGTGATCAGAGATCGGTAATCGGGTCAGACTTCTTCAGAATGGTCACGGGTCACAGGTCAAGGATCTCGGGTCACGGGTTTTGTAACTCTAATGACCCTTCCTTCACCTTCGAAATCGATTTCCACTCGCCACGCAGATGCAAAATCCAGAAGACCGACCGCTCGGTCGGGCCATTCGATCAAGCAGAGATGCGTCTCAAGGTAATCCTCGATGCCGATGCCGAGGTAAGACTTTACGCGGTAAAGGTCGGCATGCATTACTGGGGGACGCGTTTCAAAAACCTGGACGAGGTTAAAAGTTGGTGAGCGCACATCCCTGTCGTAGCCAAGTGCCTCAAGCAGGCCCCGCACCAGTGTCGTTTTCCCGGCTCCCAGGGGACCGGCCAAGAGCACAACGTCGCCACCCGTGAGGCGTCGCGCAAGTTGCCCTCCAAAGGCACGGGTATCGAGCTCGCTGCCAGCGTGAAAGGTGTCCGACTCGGTCATGCGTCTCAAGATACCGGTGAGGTACGGTGATGAGGTGGAACCCGGGGCCGATCAGCTACCAGAATGGGTGTTAGGCCTCGCCTCGCTCCTCCTCTTCGGTTTAATCCTTCTTGGCGGACTCTGGCTTCGGCAGATGGAGATCAAGGCGCGTGCCTTAGAGAAGCAGCGATTGAACGCTTCCCCTGAAGACAAGAAAGACGCCTGAACGACCAGCGCCTTTACGCCTCCATGCTTCCTAATTTCCCCGCTTTGGAATCGGTCGCAGGGCTCAAGTGAAGTACTTAGCAAAGAAAGTCACGCGTGGAGTTACAAAGTGCGTTATTATCTTTCGTAATGAAATGTGTCTGCGCGGTGCTTGCCGTTCTTTGTTGTCTTGCCTGCGGCGGTCCCAAGGTGCAGTTGCACAGCGCGCCCGCGGCGCAGTTGGATGCAGGCTGGACTCAGTTGACTTCGGACGACGGCCGCGTTACGATTGCCATCCCCCCGACATTTCATTCCGCCCTGGAAGTACCCAAGCCACCGCAGCTAGATCTCGAACAGAAACCGGCCGCACCTCCGCCCGACGGCTCGCAGCCCCCACCTCCCAGCGATCCTCAGGCGGACCAATCGGTGAATCGCTTTATGGGAGACCTGAACCAAGCCTCCGCACAGATGGAGGCAAATCAGCGAAGGGAAATTGCCGACGATATGGGGAGGCAAAAGCTCATTATTTGGGCTTGGGAAAACGGGGTGACAACGATCGGGGAAGGTCATACGGCTATCTCTGTAGCGTACTTGCCGGGCGCCGGCAACACCACTCTTGAGGGGGCGATGGAAATCAGCAGAGCAGGGATGTTTGGAGGCGCAAAGGCGGAAAAGGTCACGCTGCCGATAGGGGAGGCCATGGTGGTCAAGAGCGACTTCAAAAATGTCTCCGGCGACGAGATCACCGACATCCGATACGTGTTGCTCGACAACGGAGACAAGTACGTCGTTCGCTTCGTAGCCACCAACGCTCCGGACCAAATCGAGCCCCTTGTTGATCCCGTGATGCAAATGCTTAGGATAAAGCCGAAACAATAGGGAGGCTGGGCGTTGAGCGTTGGGCCTTAAGCGTTGAGCCTTAAGCCTTAAGCCTTGAGCCTTCAGCCTTCAGCCTTGAGCCCTGAGCCCTGAATCCTGAGGCTTATATAGTGTCTGGGCTCCAGGCTTGAAGATCCAAATTTAATCTCGGGCTTTTGAGCTCAGAGCTTAAGGCTCCTAACTTCCGCCCTGCAACCGCTTTTCCAGCTCTTCAAGCTGTTTCTCGGCCTCAGATTGAACGGTCGGATCGGCGGTTCCGGGGCCGGCTGGTGCAGCGGCCGGATCAGTAGCTGGGGCAGGGGCGGCTCCCACAGAAACCGTTTGCGTTTGTTCGATGGCGGGAGCGGCAGGCTTCATTCCCAGGCGCTGCTCCAGACGATCCAACTCAGCCTCAGCCTCATAATCCTTGGCCTTGTCTTCCATGGCCATAACTTTGCCCTGGATGGATTCTCCCTGCATTTCCTGTCGGGCAGCCGCTTCGCTTTGGGCCATGCGGATTTTCTCCGCGGCGACTCCAAACGACTCAAATTGATTCTCGAAGGTAAGACCGTCAAGTGCCTTCGAAATCGAGTTCTGAATCTGGGCGTTCTTCCACTGGGTTTTCATCGCCAGTGCTTCAGCCGACTTCTTGCGGACCTCTTCTTCCTGACGCTTGATGGCAACCTTCACCTGCTCAACAGCGCCAGCGGCTTGCTCATAGCTGGTCTGCAACTGCGTAATGATCGCGTCGTTGTTAATCTTCTCGCGCATAAACTGCGCGGCCAGATCTCGGTTGTTCTGCTTGAGGGCCATGGTGGCCTGGTTCTCGAGCTGGGTTCCCTTAGACCTGTGGTCATCCAGCATCTGCTGGAGCCGGTTCTTCTGGGTAATCGCCTGAACGGCCTTCTCGCGATTCGCGATGAGGCCGGCTTGCATGTCACGCCGAGCCTGGTCGAGCATGATGTCAGGGTCTTCGACCTTGTCCATCGCTCGGTTAAACAGGGCCTTAATCCATTCAAAAAATCGTCGCATAGTGGTGGAGAACCGGACTAGAGTCTGCCGCTATTATACGCGCGAGTCTCACATCGGGGTTTGAATCAGGTTCGACATAGGTCCGATGGTCGTAAAACCGGTATGCGGAACTTGGATCGCGATCGCGGAGCGCGGAAATCCGATGATGAAGTCATGGTGTGAGGTCCGTCACTCATTTTCTGCAATTCGCATGAGTTCCAATTCTTGGTTTTCAATTAGTCGCTTCATATAGCGCCGAAGGAACACTCGTTCGGCAATCCATCCGAGCGCGCCGAGCGGAGCTTGCAGGTCTAGAGTATCGGTCATCCTCGTTAGTGCGCCTTCTGCCAGAAACTCGTGCCGATGACGAAGGCTCCTGAACGCGCCCTGTTGCATCTGGTCGGTAAATGAAGTCGGGCGGTCGAACTCGATGATCTTTGAGGTTAGGCGTTGCCGGATTCCGAAGTGGATGGCCTCAAAAGTCACTTCGTCTCCGAGCTCCAAAACGCCGGATTCCGGAGCGGCGACAATGCGCTCGCCCGACCGGCGCATGGTTTCCGCGTGCGTCTTCATGTCTCGAGCAAGGTCAAAGCAGCGCTCGCGGGACGCGGAAATCAGTATGGAAGAGGAGACGCGGATCAAGCTTTCAACTCTTCAAACATAATCCAATATGCATGCCAGGAGTTCCGAACCTGAGTTCCGCAATCTTCGCTTACCCGCCGTCCCTGAAGGCTAGCCCAGCTTCGGTATACTCGGCGGAATCTTAGTGTCCGCGCTGGAGGCATATTGCGGTCTCGTAGTTATCTATTCCTACTGTTAGTTGTTGGCCTTGCCGTGCTGTCGGGCGTCTTGCTGCGTCTTCGCCCTACGAACTATGGCTTGGACATCCAAGGCGGCGTCCGGTTGATTTTTCAAATCGACGCAAAGGACCTTGGTGCCAGGAAGCCGGCCGACGTAGCTCCGAAGATCCTCCAGGTCCTCGGCAAGCGAGTTTCTTCCAATCTCGGTGTCGTGGAAGGCAGCGTCGCCCAAAAAGGTGACGACCAGTTCGTTATCGAACTGCCCGGCTTCAAGGATGAGGCTTCCGCCGAAGCCCTGTTGGGACGCGCGGCGAGCATCAAGTTCTACTGGGCGAAGACCGTTGCGACGCCAAAGGACAACTACCGCCCTTATAGCGACTATCCGTCCCCGA
This sequence comes from Armatimonadota bacterium, assembly GCA_025363835.1. GTDB lineage: Bacteria > Armatimonadota > Fimbriimonadia > Fimbriimonadales > Fimbriimonadaceae > JANYLD01. Next base: position 6,702 of record JANYLD010000218.1, on the reverse strand, counting down.
ACGACACTGCTGAGAACCCGCAAGTTTGGTTTACGCGGTCAGGCAGTGTGGCTCCCATTTCGCCGACCATCCCGGATCCCTCGAATCCGAAGCTGACGATTCAAAACCCGGAGTATCTCGCTATCATCACCTCATGGGGCGACCCGATTCTGCAAGGCGACGATCTCGCCAATGCGACTCCGCAACAGCAAGGCGCCACGACGATCCCGGAGATGTCCTTCTCCCCAGCAGGATCAGCCAAATTGGAAGCATGGAGCCGTAGCGTCTTCAACAAGGAAGAAAAGCTTGCTGCCGTTCTCGATGGGGTCGTGTTGAGCGATCCATATGTCGATCAGGGCGAGATTCTCAAGGAAAGCATTATCATCCGCGGCACGTTCAAACCGGACTACGTCCAGTCCCTTTGCGACGTGTTGAATTCAGGCTCGCTTCCAGTCAAACTCGACCCCATCAGTAGTCAAACGCTCGAGCCAACTGAGGGCCGCAACGCGCTCACGCAAATGTATTACGCGGGCGAGATTGCATTTGGCGTCATCGCGCTGTTCATGCTGGTCTACTACGGCTTTCCGGGTCTTGTCGCGATCATCGCCCTTTGTCTATACATGTTCTTCACGATCACCACGTTACGGCTGATCGGTGCTACGTTCTCGCTCGCCGCGATCGCGGGCTTTGTCCTCTCTGTCGGCATGGCCGTCGACGCGAACATCCTCGTCTTTGAACGTTTCAAGGAAGAAATTAAGGCTGGGAAGAGCTTACAAAGTGCCATCGAATTAGGCTTTAAACGCGCTCTTCCCGCGATTATCGACTCAAACGCTTGTACGGTCTTAACTTCGTTGGTGCTGCTGTACCTGGGTTCAGGCCCCGTAAAAGGCTTCGCGACGACCCTGATCATCGGCGTCCTCATCTCCCTCTTCACCGCTGTTACAGTCACGCGTTCGCTGTTGATGTTCTCCATCGGCTCCGGCCTGGTCGCGAATCCCAAGTGGTACGCGACGAACCACAACTGGTTCAAGAACGTTGAGGAGCGAGCCAGCCATAACCCGGTTAAGGTTGTCGAGAACTCAACCAAGTGGTTTGCGCTCTCGATCCTCACGATCGTGATCTTTGTGCCGTTCGCTTTTATGGGCGGCTTTAAGTTCGACGTCGAGTTCAGGGGCGGCTACGAGACCACGCTCTCATTGGCTTCTCATCCGGACATGACCCGATCTCAAATCGAGCACGCTTTGGCACAGACCGGAATGAAAGAGCCCAACGTTAAGATGGGAAGCACTGTGGATCCGCTTACGAAGGTGAAATATCCGCTTGCTATCGTCTCCGTCCTGTCAGGAACCACGCCCGGCTCTACCGCCAAACAAGTCGCGGATCAAATCGCGGTTGGCGCGGGGCTGACCCCCGCGGATGAACAAGGCTTCTCAATGGTCGGCGCTACGATCCGGCGGGAGACGTACACCAACGCGATCCTTGCGATCATCATCTCATCCTGTTTGATCGTAGTGTATTTGGCCTTCCGCTTTGGACTGGCCATTAGCGACTTCTACGTTGGCCTTCGATTTGGTTTCTCGGCGATTATCGCTCTCGTGCATGACATCTTGGTGGTCATCGGTATTACAGGCTTCGCAGGCTACATGTTCCACTGGGAAATCAGCTCGTTGTTCATCACTTCGATGCTTACGATCATTGGCTTCTCGGTACACGATACGATCGTTATCTTTGACCGAATCCGAGAAAACCTTCGCCACCCCCAACCGGGGGAAACCTTCGACCACTTGGTTAACAAGTCGATTACCCAGTCCTTTGCGCGTTCGATCAACACGTCCATGACGGTTATCGTCACGCTGTTCATCCTGCTCGTCGTCGGCAGCGTCACCCCGGACCTGAAGCTGTTCTGTGTGACGATGCTTGCGGGCATCATCTCGGGAACTTATTCCTCCATCTTCAACGCCTCGCCGATTCTCTACCTCTGGGACAAGGCGATCGGAAAGAATAAGGGTGAGGACCACACGCTGCTGGGGACCGCCCGAAAGGAAGCGGCGAACGCCCGGCTCATCTCGCCCACGCTGCCAGATACGCCCAACACTCCGACCGACGGCGGCGGCCGATCCTACGGCCAAGTCCGCCGGCGGGCCAGCGCGGCCCCGAAGAAATACGAAATCGAGGAGCCATAAGGCGCTTCGCGCGTAAGTCGTAAATAGTAAATAGTAAATGGTAAATCGCTCGGACCCTTACCAGTCCGATTTCCGGCGATTTACGATTTACGATTTACGATTTACGATTTACCATTTACGGCCTTAAAACAAAATGCCAGATAACCTAACCGCAGACTCGGCCGAGCCCAAAGCCCACAAAGCAGGCGTTGTCGCGTTAATTGGTAAGCCGAACGTAGGCAAAAGCACCCTTCTAAACCACCTGGTGGGCCAGAAGGTTTCGATCGTTAGCAACAAGCCTCAGACAACGCGCCGGCGAGTGCTTGGCATTGCTACGGCCATCGACTACCAGATTGCATTTATTGATACCCCGGGCATTCACGAGCCGCACACGCGCTTGGGCCGCGCGATGGTCGAGCAGGCACGTACCGCACTTTCCGACGTAGACCTCATGATGTACGTCACCGACATCTCTCGGATGCCCAATGAGGAAGACAAGGAGATCGCGCGACTCCTCAAGCCGTTTATCGCTCGGAATTCGGAGGAAGGAACTTGGAACTCGGAACTTGGAGAGAGAAATCCAAAGGCGCCAAAGGCTGAGTCGGCGGCCAAGGCCAAGGCAAAGAAGGCAAAGGTGCCCGCCGAATCGAAGTCAGTTCCGAACTCCGAACTCCGAGCTCCGAACTCCGAGTTTCCCCTTCTGTTGTGCCTCAATAAGATGGACATCCTTCGGGCCGACCAAGTGGTGGAGCACGTGGAGGCTTACTGCAAGCTCCTCGGCACCGAAGACTACATGCTGACGTCAGCAACGAAGGGAAGCAATGTCGACAAGCTACTTGAGATGATCCTCAAGTACATGCCTGAAGGGCCGTCGATGTACGCGGAGGATGAGTTCACGGATCAGTCTTCGCGGTTTATGTCCGCTGAGTTAGTGCGTGAAAAAATCTTACAGGCCACGCGCCAGGAGATTCCGCATGCCACGGCTGTTCTTGTTGAGGATTGGGAAGTCAAAGACGATCTCGTCCATATCCGTGCGACGATATTCGTGGAGAAGACCAGCCAGCGCGCCATTCTGATTGGTAAGCACGGCGAGTTCCTCAAGCGGATTGGAACGCAGGCGAGATTGGAGATCGAGACTTTGATCGGTAATCGGGTTTATCTCGAGCTGTTCGTGAAGGTCCGCTTGGATTGGCGCATGGATCCTCGCGTGCTCCAAGAGCTTGAGTACTCCGAGTGACGGTGACAGGTCACAGGCAAAAGGTGGCAGGTGATCGGACTCAACTCCTGTGACCCCTCACCTTCAAGAGCTACTCTCTCTTCCTAAACATCACGTTGATCTCGAGGTCTCCGAACTCCCGATCGGCACCCTCTTGTCGGGCAGAATACGTCTCCTCAGACCCGCCTCGAGTTCGCCGTCGCTGACGGCGTCGACGGCCTGGCATGATGCTTTCTTCGGCCTCGGGCGCGGCCTCTTCTTCGTCGCCGAACTTCGGCCTGAAGAGGAGCTCTTCAACAACCTCGTCGGTAACTCCGCCCTCGATCCACTCGTTGAGGCGCATGATGGGGACGTCGAAGCTGATGGCGTCGAAACGCACTGTGTTCTCGTTCCTCTCGGGCAATCCGGTGAGCTTCAGAACCGATTCCGGATCAATCGACAGCAGCTGCTCGATCTCTCCGTGCAAGCCGACTAAGAAGACGTGTGTCGAACCGGCCGTGGCGTTGAAGCGAAGGTGGTTTGTGTCCTCTGTAATCCACTGTTTGGCGGTGAGATTGTAGGCAGACCACTTGCTAGGCAAGGTGATCGTTCTCGGTCCGGCCTCCCGGCAGTGGACGACGAGGAACGGTGGGCGGGCGTGAATGACGTCGTCTTGGAAGTTCCAAATGTGGGCGCCCGCCATCTCGCCTAGGGCGCGGACGAGCGAAGGCGTTACAGAAGGCTCACCAAGGAACACGGAGGTCCACTTGCCGCCGCCTTCAGCCAGCTCATTGAACTCCTTCAAGACGAAGCTGGGCAGCCCGGTCTGCGTGTATTCGCCTAGAACAACGCCCTCCTCCGTGATTCCAAAGTAGCTCGGTTCCAAACCGGAAGATGGAATCATTCGGTTCTGGAGCGCGTCAATGAGCGGGTGTCGCCGGTTAAGGATAGTGGTTCCTGACTTCGAGTGGAACGGTTGCGGCTTCAGAGCGATACCGGTGACGTCTCGTGCTCTCTCAAGCGAGTCTCGGCCGGAGTCGAAGAGACCCGCAGAGTAGAGCCAGAACAGAACCTTGTTGTCGCGTTGTAGGCGCTCCTTGATGGCTGTGCGGAGTTCGGGGCGGATGTCCCAGGCGTTGAGGAAGAGGTAAAGCTTGCACTCCGGGAACCGCTCCCGGTGAGCGAGGTCGCTGAGGAGGAAAAAGCCAACGCTCAGACCGGACCGCATAACCGCTTCGCGGGCGTTCTGGATGAGGAGGCGGAAAGCGTTTGGATCGACCAAGTAGGCAAGCGCTCTTTCGTCTACGAACACCGCTACGTCCGGATCGGTCAACGGAGCGGCCATGCGGGTTGTCAGGGCTTCTCTTACTCGGGCCGCTCGTTCCCAAATGGAAGCGGTCTTGAGCCAGCCATTGCCCCATAGGTCCATCCACGAAACGCCGGAGGCATGGGCCAGGGCCGCGCCAACTCCACGCCAATGGATACTTTCCAGAGCCTGTGGCGTGCGGATAACGGGGTTGAATTCGTCTGGCTCAACGCCCACACCGATGGCTGTTTTAAAGTCCTCTTCACTGATATAGAGTTTGCCATTCAGGGCGAAGCTGTCGATCGGGGAGGGGAAGGGAGCGGTGCCGCCGGGCTCGCGATTCTTATAGCTCGGCGGGCCGGCGATGAAGTCGATCTCCGGAGTGCGCAGCAGCTTGCCAAGGGCAAGGTGCCCGCTAGAGGGATGAGCCCACTCGAAAGTGTAGCCATATGAGGCGCCGGCAAGGAAATAACCGTCGCTGGCTACTTTTGCCGTGTATGCGAGCTCGGCAATACGGTCGACCGTCATGTCGCTCAGGAAAAGGTGGTAATCAACGTATCGCCGCTGCTTTCGGCTCGATCGAACGAAGCGATCACCTTCCGCCCCTTCCGGTTGGAAAGTTGGAATTTGGACGTTGTCGAACCGCACCGCGCCGTCGAACCAGGAGGCCCTCAATGCGACCTCGTCCTCCGAATATCGGGTGCGCACCCAATCCTTAAATTTGACGCGTGCCGCATTGGAGTCGTCATAACCTCCGTCAACCGGCACGAACCATTCGCCGCGCTCCAGATGGACGCCAAGCACGTTAGCCGCGGTATCGAGCATGCGGACCTTGCGGATAAAGATGTCGAGGCACTGCTTGGCAACGCCCCAATATTTATCATCGCTCAGACTGGGCTCGCCGACTTCACCGTGCAGGGCCATGTATTTAGCGTCGGGAAACTCTCTTTCCCACCCGCGAGGCGCGGTAAACACGACCCGGATTAGAACCTGAGCTTGGGGGTCAACTTTGACGGCCTTAGCCATCAGATAGCCTGCGAAGCTAACGGCGTGGTCAACTCCGGCCGGATTGACTTCAAGGTCGACGAGCAGGGAGTGGAGGTGCACGCCCGCTTCGGCGGCGAGTCTGAGCTCTTCAAAAACCGTATCGGCCCTGCGCTCATCGGAGCAGTTGCCGAAGAAGGCGATGGGGGGATAAACGCGGCCGTTCTTGACCAACGTCGGGATTCCGTCTCGAAGCACAATCTGCGGCGCATCGGAAGGGATCGGAATGAGCGCTTTGGGTTGGATCTTTGGACTTGTCGGCTTGGCAACTTCTGCTTCGGGTTCCTTTGCGGAGGCACCTCTTCTTCCACGCTGCCGGAATTGCGTGGTGGGAATGCCTTCTTCAAGTTCTGAGGCGGCAACCGGGTCTTCGCGTTTCACATCGACGCGACGGCCACGTCCGCGTCCTCTTCCGCCTCGGGCTTCCTTCTCACCTTCGTGGTCTTCGACTCGAGCCTCTTCTGTCTTCTGCGGCCGAGGACGCCCGGATCTGGCCTTTTGGATTGGGCGCCAGATGGGGATAGGAAGGTCGTTTTCGTCGCGCTGCCCGTCGTAGATAATCTCGGCCTGCGGCTCTGTTACGGGCTCGGCTTTTGCAGTTCTGCCCCGCCGGCCTCGTGCCGGCCGTTCTCCCCTCGCTTCGATCTGTTCGAGCGTGGCTGGAGCGCTCCGGCGCCGGTCCTGGGACGGCTTTCGGAAGGTGGCTACTAGCTCTTCTGAGCCAGAAGTCGCCGGCACGTTGTCTGGCAATGGCATCTGGACCGGCACCCCGGCCTTGGCGGGCGCCTTCTTCATGGGGGCGCGGCCAGCCTTACGGAAGCTTGCCTGCAATTCCGGCTCAGCTGCAGCCGGGATGGGCTCAACAATGGGAGCGGGAGCGGCCTTAGCAGCTTTCGCCTTAGGGGCGCTAGGTTTCACTGCCGCTGCTTTGGGCGCGGCGGCAGGCTTGCGCGCCGCTTTAGAGGCGGGCTTTTTCTTTTCCTGTTGTTCGGGGGCTGGGGTCAGCTCTGAGGTCG
>JANYLD010000138.1 GCA_025363835.1 Armatimonadota bacterium | reverse complement strand
AAGGATGAAGGTTTGTAGTGTTGTACCTGGGGATGGATGTAGGGTGAAGGATGAAGGTGGTTCGGCGGCCGTTGGGGTTTCGGGGTTTTTTAAATGCACCACAACGAGCACAACGGGTTCACAACGTTGGAGTGGGCGGCCTGTCGGCTTTGGGCGGTTGCGGTTTAGGGCGTTGGGCCGTTACGGCGTTGCGGCTGGTGGAGTTGGCGTTGTCGTTTCCGCGCTCGGGTTTGAACACAGAGGCACGGAGATTCACGGAGTTTCACAGAGGTGGCGCACCCCTCCCGGTTCGGGGACTCACCGACCTCCCCTCAGCCACATCATTACGCGTGGTTTAGAAGCATGGTGGGCTGAGGGGAGGTGTTTAGATGCTCCTTGCTTTTCCGGTGGTCTACGCAAATTCGCCTTCGGGGACTCGGGCGAATCTGCTCTGACACACCGGCTACCTTCTTCTGACCCCTTCGGGGTCGCTTTAAGACGTTCGTTCACCGAGTTCCGATTGCCTTTGAACTTGTCGGCTTTGGGCGGTTGCGGTTTGCGGCGAGCGGCGTTGGCTCTTGGCTCTTCGCTCTTGGCTCTTCGCTCTTGGCTCTTGGCTGTTGGGAGGGAGAATAGGACATATAGGACCTCTAGGACCCACAGGGGCTAATTCTCGTTGTTACGCTGTAGACGTCAACGGTTAATAGCGCAAGACTTCGGCGCCGAAACGCCGAAACGCCGAAACGCCGAAATGCCGTAATGCCGTAACGCCGTAAGGCCGTAGCGCCTTCATCCTTCCGCCTTCCGCCTTGCACCTTCCGCCTTCCGCCTTCCGAGGTACCCTCCCGCATTGCTATATGAGCGTTGAAACACTTGCGGGTGCGGTTCGGACGGAGATGGCTAAGGCCATTGCCGGGCAGGATGCGATTGTGGACCAGTTGCTGGTTGCGGTGCTGGCGGATGGGCATGTGCTGGTGGAGGGGGTGCCGGGGGTTGCGAAGACTTTGATGGTCCGCACTTTGGCGCGGACTTTGGCCCTTGACTATGGGCGGATCCAGTTCACTCCGGACCTGATGCCCAGCGATGTTTTGGGGACCAACGTTTATGATGCCAAGAACGGGGACTTCGTGCTTCGGAAGGGGCCGATCTTTGTGAACGTGCTCCTTGCGGACGAGATCAACCGAACGCCTCCGAAGACTCAGGCGGCCTTGCTCGAGGCGATGGAAGAGCGGCAGGTGACGATCGACGGTGAGGCGTACCAGTTGCCGCCTCCGTTTGCCGTCTTCGCGACCCAGAACCCGATCGACTTCGAGGGCACTTACCCGCTGCCTGAGGCGCAGCAAGACCGGTTCTTGTTGAAGATCATCGTGGACTACCCATCCGCAGAAGCGGAGGCCGAAGTATTGCGGCGGCATCATGCGGGCTTCAAACCGCAGAACTTGGATGACGCGGGGATTCAGGCGGTGGTAACGGCGGAAGAGCTACGGGCGATGCGGGGCGAGGTTCAGCGGATTACGGTGGAGGACAAGATCTTCCTCTACATCTTGGGGATCGTGGACTCGACGCGGCGTTCGAACGATTTAGCGGTTGGCGGGTCTCCGAGGGCGGGGATCGCGCTGATGAACTGCTCGAAGGCGATCGCGGCTCTGCGGGGTCGGGACTTCGTTATTCCGGACGACGTGAAGGAGCTGGCGCTGCCGGTGCTCCGGCATCGCGTTCTCATGCGGCCGGAGGCGGAGATCGAGGGTTTGACGGTCGACCGGGTGCTGGGGAGCATGCTGGACGCGCAGATTGTGCCTCGGTAGGGGGACGGCCTTTCGGCGTTTCGGCGGTGCGGCGTTTCGGGTTTCTTAAAAATGCAACCACAACGGCACAACGAGCACAACGGGTTCACAACGTTGGATTGGCGCAAGGTTCGGCGGTCGGCGCTAAGGATAAAACACAGAGGCACGGAGATTCACAGAGTTTCACAGAGAGTCAGCCGAGATCTAAGAGCGGGACGCCGTAACGCGGTAACGCCGCAACGCCGAAAAGCCGTAACGCCGATGGCCCTCTGCCCTGTAAGATAGCTTTCGCTTCTTGTTCGCTGAGACGTCTATCGATGTATATGTCCTCTATGTCCTCTTTCTCTCGCCCCAAGCCACACCGCACTTTGAAACAGTGCTGCTTGCTTCTCTGTTTGCTTTTCACTCAGGGGGCTTTTGGTCAGTTGGAGATGCCTTCTAAGTACAAGACGGCTCCGCCTAAGGCGGGGGATGCGGTGGCTAAGGTTGGCGGGAAGGCGATTTTGGGTGGTGAGGTTGAGCCTTATCTTTGGGAGTGGCTGGGGAAGGCGGCTACCGACGACATCATCTCCTATGTGCTCGTCCTGCAGGACGCGGGCAAGCGAGGGGTGGTGGTGGCGGACTCGGAGGTTGACAAGGAGGTCGATGCGGAGATTGATTCCGTGCGGGCGAGCCGCGGTGGGTCGACGGAGCAGGCGGCGGAGTTCCTCAAGCAGCAGGGGTTCACGCGGTCTCGGCTCTTTATGCGGTTGAAGGCCAAGCTTCTCATGGACCGCGTGCTCGAGGGGGAATTTCATCCGGAGACTTATGTCAAGGTGGCCACGATCTTGGTGAAGGCGCCGAGCGCGGACGCTTCCAAGGTGGCGGAGGCGATCGCTAAGGCGCAGGACGCTTACAAGCAGTTGCAGACGGGACAGCCTTGGGATAACGTCTTGGCCTCGGTGACGACCGACAAGAACGTGCTGAAGACTCACGGAATATTGGGATGGAGGGAGTTGAGCGCGTTCCCCGACTCGGTGCAGAGGGAGTTCTCGACGGTGAAGGACGGTGGTTACACGCACGCGGCTCAGACGAAGAACGGTATCCAGATCTTCCGGGTGGACGCCCATGGAGGGGATGCGAAGGGTAAGGAGCTGGAGGCGTTGAAGGCGCTGTACATGGAAAGCGCGCGGCCGGCTTACATCGCTCGACTGAAGAGTCAGTCGGGGGTTGAGAACTTGGTGAAGTAGCTGGGCTGTTTGCTGTTTGCTGTG
>JANYLD010000132.1 GCA_025363835.1 Armatimonadota bacterium | reverse complement strand
CTTCGCAACAGGTGGGGGTGGCGGCGGCGGGACCGCTGGTTTCGCAACAGGAGGTGGCGGTGGCGGAGGCGGAGGTGGCGCCGCTGGCTTCGCAACAGTTGGTGGCGGTGGCAGAGGCGCATTTGGCGCACCCGGAGAGGGCTTGATGTCCGTTGTCGTAGGGGCGGGACCCACGGCGGGTCCTGATTTTCCAGCAGCAGGTGGCGATGCACTGGGAGTGGCCGGAGCCAGCTTAATGTCGGGAGAGGGAGGCGCGGCCGGAGTGGGACCGGGATTCGCCCCAGTTTTCACCCCCCCAGGCCCGGAAGCATTTGGTGCACCGGGGGCCGGCTTGTCGGTCGTGGAAGGTACCGCCGGAGTTGAACCTGGGGTCGGTCCAGAAGTGGGCGGTGCAGTCGGCGTACCGGGAGCGGGCTTAATATCGCTCGTGGAAGGTACCGCCGAAGTTGGCCCAGCAGTCGGCGCGGACTTCGTCCCTCCAGATGGCGGCGCACTTGGCGCACCAAGGGCTGGCTTGACGTCGGTCGTAGAAGGTGCCCCCGGAGTTGGGCCTGTGGCGGGCGCAGATTTTGCTCCAGCAGGTGGTAGCGCAATTGGCGCACCGGGAGCAGGCTTTATATCGGTCGTGGAAGGTGCCGCCGAAGTTGGGCCTGCGGTCGGCGCTGACTTCGTTCCTGCGGATAGCGGCGCACTTGGTGCACCAAGGGTTGGCTTGATTTCGGTCGCGGAAGGTGGCGTTGGAGTCGAGCCTGCGGGCGGGACGGACTTCGTCCCTCCAGATGGCGGCGCAGTGGCCGCATCAGGCTTGATATCCGTCGTGGACTGTGTCGGCGAAGCTGCACCTGTGGCCGGCCCGGATTTCGTCCCAGATGCCGGAGCCGCACTTGGCGCACCGGGAGCGGGCTTGATGTCCGTTGTGGAAGGCGTCGCCGGAGGGGGGCTTGGGGCCAATGTGGATTTCGTCTCAGGGAGCGGCGCACCCGGAACTTTTGTATCAGTTGCAGAAGGCGTAGGGGTTAAGGATGGCGTAGATTGCGCCTGCGAAGGCGTGTTCGCTCCCGGAACTACGGGCTTGAGAGGTTGAGCGGGCGGAGGATTGGGCGCCAGCTCCGCTTTTGTAGCTACCGAGGGAGGAAGCGACGGCGCTAAGAGGGCAGCTGCACCCGCACCGACAACGCCTGCGGCAATAATACCGCCCGCACTTGGGGACGTGACCGGCGCAGGACCCGACCCCGGCGACGGTGTGACGGCGGAAGGCGGGGCGATGGTCTGCGCCTGTCCTTTCTGAATAGTAACCACGTTCGTGGTGTTGTTGATAACAACCGAGTTATGGATGTTTTGATAAATGATGTTATTCGGCGGCGGTGCCACATCCTCCGGCGGGCGGACCCAAACCGGAACCGGCGCGTAATCCGGGACGGGCAGCACGAACGCATAGACCGGCGGGGGCGGCGGGCGAAGCTCGACAAAATAAACGGGTCGCGGCGGCAGGAAGATAATCGGCGGCGGAGCAAATCCAAAATCAGGATCGTCGAACACCAGCACCGGACGTTCAACGTAAATAACTTCCTCAGAGTGTGTGAATCTATTCGAAATTCGGTGTTTTTGCGGATCCTAAGTCCTTGATTTGACTCATGTGGGGAAACGCAAAAATCAATAGATTCACACGCTCTCAGGAGGCGGCGGAGGAACATCGTAGGTTATGACTACGAACCGCGGCGGGGGTTCAAAAGCCGCTGAAAGATAGGCGAGGCGACGGCGGGCATCGTCGGAGTGAGCGCCACGAGGATAACGTCGCAGATAAGACCAGTAGGCCGGCGGTGTATTGACGTTGCGCGTTCGACGCCAGGTTATGGCATCGCGGCGTGCAGCGATGATGGCTCGAACACGTCGCGCCATCGGATCGTCCGGATAGGCGTCTAAAAACGCTTCATATTCTTCCAGCGTATCGCGATCAACCGCGGCAAGATAAGCTTCTTGCGCACTGAATGCTCAACAATGGTGAAATCCACCGGACAAAAGTGGAAGATCATCAACGGCTCGTGTCCTGAACTGGTTGGGACATCATGGCAGGGGCAACCGGAATATTGTCCGATTTTGTCGGTTGTAGTTGAACCCGATGTCACTTTGCCTGGAGTGGAAAACCGCGCTCAGGTGCAGGGAGAAATAGATCGAATACCAGTCGCGGGCGCCCGATCCGGTTGAGAGAGTAGCGTGGAGTTCCCGCCTATTAAACGAGTGCAGCACTCTCAGTGTGGCCTTGCCCCGCGGGGCAAGCTTACCAATCAGCCATCTCCGATGATTCGATGATGAAAGCAAACAATGAAGCAGACCAAGCCTCCGAAGCATACAACGCGCGGTACCCCCTCAAATAAGGGATTTTTCATTTTCATGGCGTGCTGCGCACTTGGCGCAATTACTATGGTCGCACTTCTTGTGGGCGGTGAGATTGAAGGATCGAGGGTGGGTCCCGATATCGTGCAGAAGGCGAGATAGCCGATTGAACATATCTTAGTCGGAAGAGCCGTTAAAAAACTCGTTGATCGTCTTGGCTACATCCATCGGTCGCGTCATGGCAGGCAGGTGCCGAGAGCCCTCCATCACAACCAGCTTGCTCTTGGGGATCAACGATTGAACGTAAAGCATCGTATCTGTGTGGTAGAATGGGTCGCGATCGCCGTGAATGATCAAGTCGGGAGCGAGATCTGACCCAGCACCTTTGGCGAGTCGATGGCTTGATGCGCATTCATTGGGAAAAGTCGGTCCGCCACTTCCGACGTAGAGCGCGAGAGTATGT
>JANYLD010000131.1 GCA_025363835.1 Armatimonadota bacterium | reverse complement strand
CGACTGCGCCGGCATGGCCGCAGATATTTTCGAATCCTACGAGGTCACGCTTGTCGCCGCCATCCTCCTCGGAGCGGCCACCTCGGCCATCTTTGACGAGACCACCTGGATGAGACTCGTCCTGTTCGCTCTCATGGCGCGCGGCGTTGGAATCATCGCTTCCATTTACGGAATCCTTTCGGTCAAGGGCACGGACGATATCGATGCCGACCCCCTGAAGCGAATCCGCGTTGGGTTCTATGGTTCCGCGGCGGTCGCCGCAGTCCTCACCGGACTGCTCGCGTTCTTCATGATGGGCGGAAGCAGCAATCCGATTCAGACCACGCAGCTCACCAGCCAAGATCAGAAAGGTCTTGCCGATGCGCGCTTGGTCCAGGCGGTCCGAAACGATATCGCTCTGACAAAGAAGGAAGAACCCTATAAGGTGTCTACCGCAGACTTGGCCGCCGACCCTCGGCTGGCCAATCTGGACAACTTCACCCAGTTCTCTCCGCAGGCACTCTTGGACGCTAAGACGAACGCGCAGCAGAACGTGCAGCGCTGGCTCCCAGCCGCCAATCAGGACTTGGATCAAGCTCAGAGTGTGAAGCTAGAGGGCTACACGAAGCTAACGCCCGACTCAACGAACCCGGCGATGGGCTATGTCATCCCGAAGGTTCCGAGAACGGCGGCCGAAGCTAAAGACCCCAACTTCCAATCGCCTACAAACATGGGCACAGTTGGGGACGCGGTTAAGAACAATCCTGACCTATTCATGTTTAGGCTCGAGGTAACTCAGAATCCGGCGGCAAATCCCGCGCAGAAGAATGCGCCGCCACCCACGCCGACGACTACGACTCAAAACTTTGGCCCCCTTAGCAAGACACTGTTGGATGCTGAATTGGCCGCCGTTCCCGCCGGTACCAAGGTTAAGATCCTTAACCAGTTCCCCGCCGCCTACTACGCAGATCCAAACGGCAACCTCGTCGTCGGCATCGAAGGCGAGGTCGCTGATCCGTTGAATGTCCACCCGGCCATTCCGGCGCAATATTACGCGGTCAACCTGGACGCTTATAATGCGGCCCAAAAGGCAACCCAAGCCGACCCCAATCAGCCTGGTCCTCCGCAGAAGACGGCGCCGGTCGCCTTCGTCACCCACAAGACGGTCTACTGGTATCTCTTCTTAGGCGCGATCATCTTTGGGCTTTTAATGGCCTTCGCGATTGAAGCACTAACTGACTACTACGTTTCGACCCACAAGCGGCCGACTCAGGAAGTTGCCGGCGTCTCCAGCGCGGGTCCAGCCCCCATGATCATCCAAGGCTTCGCCTATGCGGCTGAGTCCAGCGTGTTCATGGTTTTCGCCATCGTGGTCGCGCTTCTGGTGCCACTCTTCCTCTTCAGCCCGGACACGTATGGTTCGCTGATCCTTAGCTTCTACGGCATCGCGCTCGTCGGTCTCGGTCTTCTGACCACCACCGGCTACGTGCTTGCCATGGACACCTTCGGCCCCATCTCAGACAACGCCCAAGGCGTCTATGAGATGTCTGGAGAAGGACACGACAACGTGTACGGCTCCAAGGCCGTGCAGAGGCTGGACGCGGCCGGCAACACGACCAAGGCTCTTACCAAGGGCTTTGCTATCGCAACCGCCGTCGTGGCCGCCGTCGCCCTTTTCCATACCTATCTGGAAAGCGCGCACCTTCAAAACATAGGCCTCCGCCTCGACATTCCTCAGATATTCCTCGGCCTCTTGATCGGTGGCGCAGCGCCTTATCTGTTCTGCGCGTTCGCGATCAACGCGGTTGGACGAGCGTCCTTCATGCTCATCAACGAGGTCCGCAGGCAGTTCAAGGCCGACGCCGGAATCATGGCGGGCACGAGCAAGCCGGATTACGGCCGCTGTGTCGCCATCGTCACCGCCGCCGCGCAGAAAGAACTGCTCGGCCCAGGAATCCTTGCCATCGCGCTTCCGGTTGCGGTCGCCTTCGGATTCTCGATCGGAACCAAGCCAACCTCGGTAGGCGGCCACATGTACAACCTGACCGGCGCAGAGGCGCTGGGCGGCTATCTGGCCGGCGCGATTCTCAGCGGGCAGCTTATGGCAGTGCTGTTGGCGAACTCGGGCGGTATGTGGGACAACGCAAAGAAGATCATCGAGGACGGTCTTTATGGTGGAAAGGGCACAGAGGCTCACAAAGCCGGTATTGTCTGCGACACGGTTGGCGATCCGTTCAAGGACACTGCTGGGCCGGCGCTGAACCCGTTGATCAAGGTTATGAACCTTGTCGCGGTCTTACTTGCGCCTGTAATCATCATGCCGTTCGGAAACGGGATTCTCGTCACTGTGACAGTCCTAGCTCTTGCCGCCTTAACGTTCTCGATCTACTTCTCCAAGAAGGGTTCAATGAGCACGTCGCTGCAAGCGGCTCAGGGGGAAGGAGCAGCGGCAGCTGAGCATCTGAAACAGATGCATCAGCTAGAGGCCGCTCCAGAGCCCGCTATCCGCAGAAAGATCACAGTCGAAGACGCGACCGCAGAAGGCGTCAAGGTCGACGACCAGACGCCAACACCGTAAGTTAGCGGCTGTTTGCACAATTCGAGCCGGGCCGAAATGCCCGGCTCGTCTTTTTGCGTACCACCATACGTCTATAAACTTGATAAGCCGATAAAAACACTATGAAAGACCCTAACGACGTTCGCGGAACCAAAGCCGTGCGGAATATCCTTAATAAGCGGGGGATAGATATCAGCCG
Organism: Armatimonadota bacterium; assembly: GCA_025363835.1. GTDB lineage: Bacteria > Armatimonadota > Fimbriimonadia > Fimbriimonadales > Fimbriimonadaceae > JANYLD01. The sequence continues at coordinate 23,989 of JANYLD010000131.1, read as the reverse complement.
CTGTGATATCCGAGTCTTCAAGGGTCACTGCGATATTCGGGGCGTCCTGACCACGATGAAGAACTCCGAAATCGTCGATCTCAACAAGGAGCTGCCCGAGCTTATCAAGCTGATCCGTCGAAAGCCAGAGATTCGAGACGTCAATCTGGAAGTCACGATCCGACAAATTTAATCGCCCGGCCGACTTCTCCGACCAGGTAGAAGCTGCCCGTCACCAAGATTGAGTCACCCCGCCCGGAGTCCGCTGCAGCAGCTTCTAAGCCCCCCATCACGCTGTCATGAACTTGGACAGATGGAACCAGGTTCCTCAAGACCGCCGCTGTCTCTTCCACCGGCGTTGCTCTGTGAAAGCCAATTGGGACGACATGTGCACTCTTGATGAAAGGTGCAATCTCCTTGTAAAACGACGCTGGATCGTGACCGCCAACCATGTTTGTGACGAGAACGCAGTGCGGCTCTCTATTGGGGCGCAGAAGCTGCCAAAGGTTGAAGGCCAATGCCTTTCCGGCGTCTTCGTTATGCGCCCCGTCGAGAATCATGCGCTTACCCTTGAACTTGGCACTTTCAAATCGGCCAGGCGCTTTAGCGCGCTTGGTTCCCAGTGCGAACGCCTCGGGTGTTAGGACGATCTCGGCCGCGTCTATAGCTCCAATGGCGAGGGCTAGGTTGTGAGCCTGCCAAGCACCCCACATCCCCGATCTTAGATTCTCGTGCTTCGCAAGGGGTGTCGTCACGGTGACCGATCCATCTCCTAAGAATTGTGTCGTGATCTCCTTCCCGAATCGCCATATCTCGGAGCCTTGGTCCTTTGCAACGTATTGGATGACACTTAGCGATTCAATTGGCATCTTCCCCGCTACAACGGTTACCCCCGGCTTAATCACGCCCGCCTTCTCAAAGGCTATCCCGGCAACGGTATGCCCAAGAATCGCCGTGTGATCCAGCCCGATGCTGACGATCACGCTCGCCTTTGGCGTGACCACATTCGTGGCATCCAACCGCCCGCCAAGACCCACTTCCAAGGCGACCCACTCACACTGCTTTCGCTTCCAATATAGAAAGCCCAATGCGGTTTTGAATTCAAACTCGGTAATGCCGCCAAAGTCGGTGTCGGAGAATGATTCTGCAATCGGTTGAAGTTGGGCGGTCAGAAGCGCGAGGTCTTCCCTGCTGATCATGTCGCGCCCAAGCTGGACCCTCTCCCGAGGATCGTAAACAAAGGGACTAAAGAATGCGCCTGTGCGAAACCCACCTTCGACGAGGAGACTCTGCAGATAGGCGGTAACCGATCCCTTCCCGTTCGTCCCTGCCACGTGGATGAACTGGGGTCCGCCAGGTCCGCCCACTACGTCCGAGAGCCCCGCCCGCCGCACAAACGCCTCCATCCGGTCCAACCCCAACCGCCAACCACGTGGCTCGAGAGAGGCGATATAAGCAAGGGCTTCTTGGTAAGTCAATTGCGGGCTCGAGGGAGGGTCATTTTATCTCTGCATGTCGTGTTTCGTTTTTGTCATCCTGAGCGAGTCCGCGAGTCGAAGGACCTGACTGGAGGCAACGGAACGATAGTACAAGCACTCCGAAATTTCAGTCAGGTCCCTCGACTCGCTGACTCGCTCGGATGACAAAACTAAAAGGAAAAGCCGCTTAAACCAGAGCCGGCAGCAGCCCCGACTCGGCGATGCGCTTCACCGCAAGCTGAAACCGCTCGCCTTGCTTGTCGCCAAGCAAAGTCAACGACATGCGGCAATACCCTTCTCCCTCGCTCCCATAGCCGGTCCCAGGAATCGCCACGATGTGCGCGCGCTCCAAAAGTTCCTTGCAGAACTCCGCGCTGCTCATATCGTCGCGAGGGATTCGAGCCCACACGTAGAACGTCGCCTGAGGCTTCTTAACTTTCCACCCAATCGCATTCAGACCATCGCAAAGGTAGTCGCGCCGCTTCTCGTAGATCGAGATCGTCTCCGCGTTGTCCAAGGAGTTCAGAGCAAAGGCCCCGGCCTCCGCGATTGCTGGGAAGGCTTTGCTGTCCAGGTTCGACTTAATCTTCGCCAAGTTCGAAACCGCGTCAGGGTTGCCAAGCGCAAAGCCAAGCCGCCAACCCGTCATGTTGTACATCTTGCTCAGCGAATGAAACTCGATCGCGATGTCTTTGGCCCCATCCACCTGCATAACGGTTGGGTTCTTGAAGCCATCGTATGCCACCGTCGCATACGCCATGTCGTTCACGAGCAGAATGTCGTGCTCTCGGCAGAATTGAACCGCATCCTTATAAAACTCCAGAGTGGCAATGGCGCCTGTGGGGTTGTTGGGATAGCAGACATAGAGCAGCTTCGCCTTACGCGCCACATCTGTTGGAATGTCGGCCAGCACCGGCAAAAAGCCGTTCTCTTCCGCCAGCGGCATCTCATGGACCAGTCCACCTGCCATCTGCGAGTTAACCTTGTAAACGCTGTAAGCGGGGTTCGGCACGATCGCATAATCGCCCGGGTCCAGATAAGCCCACGCCAGATGCCCCAACCCTTCTTTGCTTCCAATAAGTTGGGTGATCTCGGACTTCGAGTCGATCTGTACCCCAAACTCGCGCTTGTACCAATTGCAAGCCGCCTCCAAAAAGCTCGTCCAGCCCAACGCCGTCTCGTCGTACCGGTGGGTCTTGGGGTTCTTGACCGCTTCGGTCAAAGCATCGATAACTCCCTGCGGAGTGGGGATGTCGGGATCTCCAATGCCGAGATCGATCACGTCCGCGCCAGCAGCAATCGCGGCCAACTTCACGCGGGAGATTTCGGCAAATAAATAAGGCGGAATGGCATCAAGTCTCTGGGCTCTGGAGGGCATGGCTTTATTTTAGTTTGCTTGAATGCCGATTGCTCGATTGCAGAAAAGAAAACTATCCCCAATCGAGCCATCGGCAATCGAACATTCGAGCAATGCGAATGGCCCAGGGTAGACCCGTCGTCTAAGGTAGCATTGCACCTTCAAATCGGGGCGTGGCGCAGTTGGTAGCGCGCGTGCTTTGGGAGCATGAGGTCGCACGTTCGAATCGTGTCGCCCCGACCAGTTCAGGTTTAGGCTCGAGCTTGTAAAGGTGTCATTTGGTGCCGGTGTCCACCGGCAGGAAGTAGCAGCTGTCCACGCGGTCGACAATGGCCCGTCATGGATTTCCATGACGCCCACCCAACTTAACAGGCCAGCATAATAAGGTTACAGCGATCTCGGAGCTCGTTGTTTCCCTGACGCCAACTTCCAGCAAACTCTCCCAGAGTCCCACCATGGATGATTCCAGCACCCTCGCCGGATTTACAAGAGCACCCGATTGGGCCCTGTGGCTGGGCCAGTTCGGCCAGGGCCTCATCTTCGCTGGGTTAGGTCTATTCATCGTCGCTACCCTGGCGATGCTTCTGATGCCAAACAAACCCCGGTTATCCAAACTCGGGACGTATTCCTTCGCACTGGGTGTGACCACCATCCTCGGCGCTCTGCTTTGCCTCACGGTCCTTTTCCTGAAGGATCAGTTCCAGTTCGAATATGTCGCGAGCCACTCCTGGCACGACCTCCCCGCCCGCTACAAGATTGCCGCCGTATGGTCCGGCCAGCAGGGCAGCTTCCTCCTGTGGACCTCGACAAGCGCCATCTTCGGCCTCCTGGCCGTCCGAAGCACTGGCATCTACAGGCGTTGGTTCGTAGTCGTGTATTCACTCTTCCTAGCGTCGTTGTGCGGAATCCTCTCTTACGAAACCCCGTTCGGCATTCTCAAGAACATGGTCGCATTTGGCAACGTTTATGTCCCGCCCAACGGCCTTGGCCTCGTCCCGTCGCTTCAGAACTACTGGGTCATCGTGCACCCGCCCACCATCTTCACCGGTTTCGGCTCGCTCACCGTCCCGTTCGCCTTCGCGGTCAGCGCGATGCTTACCAAAGACCTGACCAGCTGGGTTCCCGCCGTCCGGCCGTGGGTTCTCGTCTCCCTCAGCGTCCTCGGGCTGGGCGTCATCATGGGCGGGCTTTGGGCTTACGAAACGCAAGGCTGGGGGGGCTTCTGGGCTTGGGATCCGGTAGAGAACGTCAGCTTTGTGCCATGGCTCTTTATCGCGGCTCTCCTCCACGGAATCATCGTCCAAACCACCCGCAACCGCTGGCATAACACCAATCTCTGGCTCGCCGCACTGCCGTTCCTTCTTTTCGTCTATGGAACCTTCCTCACTCGATCAGGCTTCCTGGACAAGTTCAGCATTCACAGCTTCGCCGAAATGAACCGCTCCGCTCTCTGGATCCTTCTCGGCGTCCTCGGAGCGGCGTGGGTCACGTTCGTCGGCGTGTGGGCCACTAAGGGCCGCGCGTTGGCTAGAGCGGCGGATGTCCCCGCCAAACAAGAAGGCTTCAATCGGGAAATCTCCTACCAATACGGCACCATCTTTCTCACCGGCCTCGGACTCGCCATCGCGATCGGAATGAGCCTTCCCGTCGTCCTCGGCGCTCTTGGCCGCAACGCCAAGGTCGTCGACGAGCCACTCTATCACCAGGTGGTCTTCTGGTTCTTCGCCCCCATCATGGCCCTCATGGCGGCGGCTCCCTTCCTTGCCTGGCGTCGAATGTCGGCCGCGGAATTCTGGAAACGTTTCGCCTACGTTCTCGGCATCGCTTTCTGGATCATAGGGGGCATGTTCCTGTTTAATCGGGCGAACAACCCGCTCTCGGGAGCTAATGCCCGCCTAGACTTCCCCTTCGGGCTCTCCGCCCCAAGAATCCCCTGGGTAATGTTCCTCTTCTATCTCACCTCGGTCGCCATCGTTGGCAACCTCTGGCGATTAGGAGAAATGTTCAGGCGATCCAAGACGGGGGTTGGCGGCTTCATCGCCCATATGGGGGTCGCTACCGTCCTTGCCGGTCTGGTCCTTTCCCGCGGCCTCGAGCAGAAGGAACAGGTCCTTGTCATGGACGGCACGCCCGCCCAGGGTCTGGGCTACACGATCAGCTACGCCGGGATGACTTCCAACCCCGAAACCGACCGCGACAACAAGGTCGAGTTCATTGTCGACAAAGCCCAAGCAAACGGCCAGAACTCGACCTTCACGGCCCGCCCAGGCTACTTCCTCACGACAGGCGAAGACGGCTCCCCCACCCCCTTCACTTGGCCCCACATCCAGCGGGGCCCCACCAACGACCTCTACCTGTCGCTCCAAGCTCCGGTCTTCAGCCTCTGGGATCAGCCGCAACAATTCAAAGTCGGTGAGACGAAAGAAGGCGTCGGCATCTCCATCACCTACCTCGCCCCCACAACGCACGGCACGCCAGGGCAGACGGGCACTTCATTCGGCGCCAAGCTGAAAGTGGTGGAAGACGGCCAGACCTACTTCGGAGAGCCCAAAGTCACCCTTGGCAAAGGCCCCGACGACCTCCAGATCACACCATCGCTCAGGGCCACACTGGCCGGAATGGACGCCTCAGACCGCTCCATCATGCTCCAGATGCCCTATATGAAAGCCGTCTATCCGATAGAACTCTTCTACAAACCCATGACCGGCCTCGTCTGGCTAGGCGCCGCCATCCTAACCCTCGGAGGACTCCTCTCCGCCTTCTACCGCCGCAACAGGCTCCCAGTGGCGACCGAAGAGGCGCAGCCTTCACCCGCAGTTAAAGCCAAGCCGTCATCGAAAGCCATTCTCGCCGGCTTGAAATAACCGTCCCTCCGGCCCCCTTCCCCTTGTCCTGGATGTCCTGCCAGAAGAGGGGGAAGGGCTGGGGATGGGGGTTCCGGTCCGAGAATCCTTGGCAACATACAAACTTGCGCTCCGGATGGGGTGGTGTCGTTGAGTCGGAAGCGTTGCTAAAATTCCGACGACCCATCGCATCCAAAGTTATAGGAAGGGCCGCAGGATTCTCCTGCGGCCCCTCCCAAAAACCACAACCGGCAACCAAGCAACCGGCAACCCTAGGGCTGATGTTGCTTCATCAAAAAGTCAATGATCGACTGGAACACGTGATCCGGTTGCTTAAATGTGGGCATCTGGGTTCCCGGGCTAAACGCCTGGGGATCCCTAAAGAATCGCAGCATCCAGTCCGGCTTCAACCGTGTCGAGGCCATCGCCAAGTCCGGCCCCAGCTTCTTCGTATCGCCGCCGCCGGCGACGCTCTGCTTTCCACCCAACGGGTGGCAGCTTTCGCACTTGAGGTCCATCAGATGCTTCGCGCCCTCCGCCGCCAACGGATAGATCTGCTTTTCCGGCGGGGTGTACTCATACGGCTCGGGCTGGTTCGACAGCTCCATCAAGTATTGGGTTAGGGCCGTCGCATCCGTCTCAGACAAGCTAAAGTTCGGCATCCTGGCGTCTTGCCACCAACGAATTCGGACGGGCCGCTCCAGGAAGCCAAACAGCCATCCAGGCTGGACTTTCTCGCCCTCCCGGGTCAAATCAGGCCCAATCTTTCCGCCGACTCCTGCCAACGTATGGCAGCCGGCGCAGTTGTGGTCGGTGAAGATGCGTCGTCCGACCACCATTGGAGTGTCCGGAAGCTCGGCGTCCTTCACATACTCAGGCGGCAACTCGATCGAGTTGCGCGCGAGCAAGTAGGTCGAAATCTCCTGAGCCTCGTCCTTGCCCATCCCGAATTTCGGCATCTTGGACTTGAACGTGGCTGTGTCGTAAGCGGCAGGGTTCTGCAGCTTCTCCACCATGAAGTCATAGATCGTATGGTTGACAGTCTTGTCGTTCCCAAACTCGATCACATCGGCAGTCTTATCGCCCTCATGAGTTAACTCAGGCGCGGCAAGCTTGTCAAAGCCCTTAATGCTGTGGCATCCAGCACATCCGCGCTGAGCGATGACTTCGGCTCCCGCTCGGGCCGCAGCGTCGTTAAACAAAGCGGGAGAGAACGGAACCCCCGCGGTCTTCGGCGTCCCCACGGTCAACAGGTAGTCACCAATGTCAACAGCCTGTTCCCGCGTCAACCCAAAGTTCGGCATACGAGCATCTGCCAAGTAGGCGCGTGGGTTTTGCAGCCACGAGTAGACCCATTCCGGCCTCGCCTTGTTGCGCAAGTTCGTCAGCTCTGGCCCAACAAAGTTGCCCTCACCGCGGATCATGTGGCAACCCAAACATCCTAGGCTATGCACGAGTCCGTTACCCGCAGTTACCTTGTCGGCTGGGAAGCTTGGCACCGGCGCAAGCTCCGTCAAGTGCGAAGTCCCGTGTTGCGTCATCAAGTAGGCGGCGACATTTTTCGCTTGGTCATCGGTCAATCCAAAGTTGGGCATCCGGGCTTCCAAGGAGTGAGACCGCGGGTCCTTAACCCAGGCCATAAGCCAAGTTGGTCCAACCTTTTCATCCACACGGTCCAAATCCGGACCGGCCTTCGCAGGTGTTTCGAGGCCCTCAACCTTGTGGCATCCCAAACATCCGGAAGACTTGAACAGCTGCGCGCCTGCCAGATAGACACTGGCGCCCGGCAATTCTTTAGACTCGCCATGGCACTTACCGCAAGAGGCCTGCACCTGGTCTCCGACTAGCAAGGGCCTTCCCTTCCCAACGAGTCCTCCGTGGGCCTCAAACTTCTCCAGCGCAGGGCCAGATCCACCATGGCACGAGGTGCATCCAAACTTCTCGACCGGGTGCCACTTCAGAAGGCCGCCGGGGTGTGTTCTGAACGGCTCAGCCGTTAATTGGAACGCGGAATCCTGAGTCGCCTTATGGCAGGTCTCGCAGCGATCGACGACGCCGAGACGGTCGATGTAGGTCTGCTCCACTTCGGGAGCGCCGGTCTTATTCCTCTCCAGTCGCTGGTTCACCAGCTTCAAATCTCGCTGGAGATCCGCCATGTGATCGTCAAGGTTCTTCTTGGAAGCTTGAAGGACAACGAGCCGAGCTTGGCTGGCCGGGGTCGAGTCGGCCTTGAACGTCTTTAACTCCTCAACGTCCAGGGCCCATCTCGCGATCTGCGCAGCGCTCTTTACTTCTGCTTTCTTCCGCTCCAGATCCAGTCCGTCCATCGCCAGCGTCAGACCTTGCTGGGACTGCTTCAACAACGTGTCCGCCAGCTTTCGCTTGGTCGTAGCGTCCTCGGGCAGGCCAATCATTTCCTTGTTGTGGATGCGCTGGGCGTCCAATACATCCCGATGAGCCGACTCGACCTTGTCCTGAGCGGCCTTCTCATCGATCTTGAAATCCGCCTCTTCAAAAGTTAGCGCAGCGGCCGGGGTGCCGGATGCAGCGGCAGCCGCTTCGGTCGCGGTCGGCACGGTTGGCTTCGGCGCGGCAGCGCCGCTGAACTCCTTGTCCAGTTCGTCCAAATCTTTGCTATCGCCCTTGGCAGGAGCGGCGGTGGTTGGAGCCTGCTTGGAAGCCTGCGCAGGTGTGGCAGGCTTCTGGTCTGCCTGGCCGGCCTTCGGTGCGCCCGCTCCGGACATCTCTTTGTCCAGTTCTGCCATGTCAGCATCACTCGGCTTTCCGCCGCCAGAGGGCGCGCTAGCCTGAGCCGGCGCCTTCTTTTCAGGAGCCTTCTGAGTGGGTGCAGAAGGAGCGCTCTTTCCAGGCGCGGCAGACCCACCCATCTCTTTATCAAGCTCTTCCAGATCAGATTTACTGGGCTGAGATGGCGTCGATGCCGCCGGCTTTGACTGAGTCGCAGCTGCTCCACCAGCCGCAGCGGCCGGAGCCACGCCCGCGCCAGAGCTGCCTCCCATCTCCTTGTCCAATTCAGCCATATCGGAAGAACTGGCAGGGCCAGATGTCGTTGCGGCAACTTGGTCGGTTGATGCCGTGTCGGCAGCGCCACCCTCTTCCCCGCCCGGCTTCAATTCAAGCTGCAGCTCTTCCAAGTCCGCCGCCGTCTGGTCCATGTCGCCAGAAGCGGTGTCGTAGGTGGCCTTCGAAGCTGTGTAGTCCGCCTTAGCTTTGTTGTAGTCGCCAACGAAGTCCGGATGCTGGATCTTCCGTTCCAGATCGGCCTTCTGCTGCAGCAAGATCTTGCGCTCGACGCCGGCATACTGCTCCTGATAGCCGCGCCATTCCGGGTGGGTGTCTTTCCACATGGACCAGCCCATCACCGCGACCATCACGATGCTCATGCCAAAGAACGCCACGGGCATCCAAGGCCGACTGTTAATTTCGGATCCCTTCACCGCCACGGCCATACCCACCTCCACTCAGGACCTCGGAAGTACTGTCCTATCAAAACCAGAATCGTCAGCATGATTACGAAGAGCACGAACAAGCGCTTGCGATACTTTTCGACCACGGCTTCGTCGTCAAACCGAGGGTTTAAGGACCACTTGGCCACCACGAAGTAGGAAATGGTCAAAAGAATGATCGTCGGAATGCCATAGATCCGGGTCATGTTCGCAAAGCCCGGCGCGACCGCGTGAATCCCCGACCAGATGATCCCGTCGAAAAGCGGAATCACCAAAGACGTGATCAAGAACCCAACCGGCACGAGAACCATTCGCCCTCGGTAGAACGGGATCGTACACATCGTCAAAACGAGCAGACCAGGAATGAACACGCCTGCGATAAACGGCGGCGCGTAGTGCAGCATTTCCTGCAACGAGAGGAAGTACCACGGCGCCTTGGCCGGATTCGGCGTCTTGCCCGGGTTGGCGATCTCCTCGAGGGGAGCATTGAACATCACGGACACGACCAAAAGGACCGCCATCATGATGCCGAAGGCGAGAAACTCCCGCATGATTAGGTGCGGATAGGTCGAAACCCGATCCTCATCAAGGTCAGCCACAGGCGCCGGAGCGCCCTGAATAAACCCGAGCAGGCCGAGGTCTTTGCTTTCCTGGGTGGCCGCGACATCGCTGTCAGGTGCCATTATTTGCCTCCCGAAAAGCCGTCTTTACGGACGCGCCAGAAGTGATATCCCATGAAGATGCCAAGGAAGACGGGCAGAAAGTTCACGTGCAGCACAAAGAACCGAAGCAGCGTGGCCTGATCTACAGTGTCCCCGCCCAGCAACACGTAGCGAATCTTGTCGCCGATCAGCGGCACCGCGCCTGCCATGTTCGTTCCCACCGTAACCGCCCAAAGCGCCAACTGGTCCCACGGTAAGAGATAGCCTGTAAAGCTAAGCAGCAGAGTGAAAACAAGACAGATGACGCCAATAATCCAATTGAGCTGTCGAGGCGACTTATAGGCCCTTTGGATAAACACCCGCAGCATGTGAAGGCTCACCACGACCACCATCGCATGGGCCGACCAGCGGTGCATGTTTCGAAGGATGCGCCCCAAAGACACCACGTGCTGTAGGTCCACCATGTTCGCATAGGCGTGATCGGTGGCAGGCACGTAGTAGAACATCAACAAGACGCCAGTGACCAGCAAAACAAAAAACAGCCCAGCGGATAACCCGCCTAGGCCATAAGTGGTTGAAAACTTCAGCGCGCGCCGTGGAATGGTTGCCGGGTGAATATGGAGGGCGAAGCTGGTGATCGCGATTTCCGACTTCTCTCTCGGAGTCTCAGGCAAAGGCCTAGGATATACGGCTTTCCATGGCCCGGTCCGGACCACATCGCCCCATCCAGCCACCCAAAATCCGTAGCTAAAGAAGGCCAAGACCTTAGCAAATCCCTTCCGGCTTGAGAGGTATTGAGATGCCCTCGTTCCATGCCAAGCGTTCGCGATCCGGCGCCGGAGACTTCGCTCGATGACCGGTTCCGGAACGCTCATATCGTAAACCTCTCGGTCTTAGAGACAAGCGTTCGCTTGTCAACAATGAGCTCGCCGTTGGGGCCGCTCGAGACTTCATAAGCGTCTAGAGGCTTGGGAGCAGGACCGGCAATATTTGTCCCGTCAGCCGTATAGACGCTTCCGTGGCAAGGACAAGAGAAGCCTGCGCCTGCCGGGTTGTTTCGAACCGTACAGCCAAGATGCGTGCAGACGGCGGACAAAGCTGCATAAGAGTTGCCGTCCCGGACGATGAAGAGCTTCTGATCCGCGACATACGTTGACGTCTTGTCCGGAAAGTCTGAGGGCATTCCAACCTTGAATCGCTTCGGCTTGCCGTACTCCACGTTAGGCACCAAGAACCGTAATATGCCAACCCCTATCGAAACGATCGTGACCAAGAAGGCGCCCATCCCAACCAGAAACAACCTTCTTGACTGCGGTGTCCGCCCGTCCTCAACTTCCTGCATATCCCGCCTCCTCGTAAGTCCCCATCCACATCGCGCCCACTGGGCAACGCTCGACGCATAAATTGCATCGGATACACTTCTCGTCGTCTTTCAACATCGCGTACCAACGCTTCTCTGGCCCGTCCGTCCTGGGAATCATCTGATTCACACCTAAGCCGTGTCGGTTCTGAGCAAACTGGTCGACCCGGTCGTCTTCTTCAAGCCTGTCTACCGCAACGATCTTCAAGCATCCGTAAGGGCAGATGTCCACGCAACCGCCGCACAGAACGCACTTTTGCTCGTCCACCATCGGATACTTGTTGCACTGCAGGCATCGGGAAGCTTCTTTCATCGCCTCTTCCCGCGTATAGCCGGTTTCAACTTCGGTCACACCGGTTCGCCGGTCCACGGGCAGCACTGGGACTTCAAGGCGTTCCACCCGGTCGTAACCCTCCGGCATTTTGTGCATGCGGAGAGGCGTCAACCGAGGTTTGGGCTGGTGGCCCTCTTCGTCAACTTGGCCGGAAAGAAAGTGGTGAATTCCGCGTGCCGCCCGTCGGCCGTCGGCAACCGCTTCTATCGCAGTCCGAGCCCCGAAGGCTACATCGCCACCCACAAACAGCCCGTGCACACTGCTTTGCATGGAACGCGGATCGGCTTTTACGAAGCCACCGCCGGTCATCTCCAGCTCGACCGCGCCCTCAATGAAATCTAAATCAGGCTGCTGCCCGATCGCGAGGAGAATCGAGTCGCAGTCAATGATGTTCTCGCTGCCTTCATCAAACTTGGGAGAGAACCGTCCGTTCTCATCAAAGACGCTGAGAACCTTTACCACTTCCAACCCGATGCACTTGGCGTGGCTGCCCACCACGCGCCTTGGCCCTACCGAGTTGTGGACCACCACGCCTTCGCGCTTGGTCTCGACAACTTCTTCCTTAAATGCCGGCATTTCAGCTGCCGACTCCAAACAAATCAGATGGACTTCTGCCGCGCCCTGCCTCATCGCCGAGCGCGCCACATCGAGGGCCACTTCATAACCATATTCGTCGCCGCCAAACGACACCCCCGCTTCTCGGGCCGCCGTTCGCGCAACATCCATTGCGACGTTGCCGCCGCCGATCACGACGACCTTCTTACCCAGGTCCACTTTGTAACCAAGGTTAATGTTGAGAAGGAAATCGATTCCGCTGATGACGCCGTCCGTCTCAATGCCGGCAATCTTCAATCCACGTCCCTTTTGGGCGCCTACCGCCATGAAGATCGCATCGTAATCGCGCCGCAGATCGGCAAACTTAACATCCTTGCCCACCAAAGTGTTCATCCGAACTTCGATGCCCTCGCCCATGAGGCCATCGATCTCGGACTTGATTACATCCCGAGGCAGCCTGTACTCGGGAATACCCTTATAAAGCATCCCACCCAGCATTTCGCTCCCCTCAAAGAGGGTTACGTCGTAACCGATCAAGCTTAAATCGTGGGCAGCGGTAACGCCGCCAGGGCCGCCGCCGATAACGGCGACCTTTTTGTTCTTTTTGGGCTGTCGCGCCATCGTGCCGCCGTGTCGCATCCCGCCCGCCGAGAAATCAGCCGCCGCGCGCTTCAAGGCACGAATGGAAATGGCTTCATCGTGGACTCCGCGTCGGCAAGCGAACTCGCACGGGTGGCCGCAGATGCGCGCGCAAATATTGACAAAGGGGTTGGGGAGTCTGGCGACGTCATATGCGGCATCGAAATCGCCCTTCGCGATTGCTTCGATATACCCCTGAGCGTTTGTGTGAACAGGGCAAGCGGCCCGGCAGTTTACGTTTTGCCGAAGCCACTGTGCGTCTACAACGCGTGCCCTAATCTTTTCCCGCTCAGAGATCATCGAATCGTCTTCTAGAACGCGAAGTTGAAGTTCAACGATAGTCCATTGAGCCTCGTGTTATTCTGATCGTGCGTGTACTCAAGCCCAACTTCAAAATTGGTCTTGAGCCAGTAGGTGTAGTTCGCAGTCAATAGATCTCGCTTCATGTCAGTGAAATCCTTTGAACTAACCTTGTCGTAGCGGACAAGGAAGATGCTCTTAGCGCCCATGATGTAGTCACCTTCCAGGAAGCCTCCATTCCAGCTCACTTTGGTTCCATTGCCAAGAGGATTATCGTCTTTACCGCTAACCACTCCGCCTAACAGGTCGAACGGCTTTTGCATGACTCCAGGGCTCTTTTCATAAGGTTTCCCGAAGTAAGCGCTAAAGTCCGCGCCGAGCAAATGATGGTGGTTGTCGACGCCGGTAACGGGGTCGCCGATGACCGTTCGGCCGGTGTATCCGTAGACTCCGACGAAAGAGTCGTTGTTGAAGTACACGTTGAAGCGCCCCATAGCGTCGTTGACATCTTTGCCAATCGGATCGGGAGATCCTGTGAAGACGCCTACTTCCCACAGGCCGCCCTTAAGCTGATCCATGGGATCCAGGGCTTCAGGTTGAATCTCGTCCCCTTGGTCACCTTCTCCCGCAGTCGCTGGTTTGGCGTCATTTTTCTGCTTCTTGCCTGCTTGAAAAACGGCAGGTCCGTGGAGGGGAGGTGTCGTAGTATCTGCGGGAGCAGCATCTCCACCTCCGCGAGGCGTGCCATGGATTAGCTTTGGAGTCACCGCCGCGTTGACCAAGCCGTAAACTCGCACTCCTCGATTCTCGTCGTCAAGATTGAAGCCACCCAAACCCATCTGATAGATGGCGTAGCTTGAGAGGGTAAACAGGTCATGCTGGGTGACGCCGTGCTCCATAGGGTCAAGCTTTCCGACCTGCATGTGGATGTTCTGATTGCCGATATGGTTCAGGGTCACCTCGGTCTTGGCCATGCCGGTCCCGCTGCTGTCACTCTGCAGTTCTGCGAACATCCCGATATCTGGAGCAATTGTGCCTGCAAGGAGGAGATGAAATACATCTGGGCTGTTGATAGCGATCGGGTTGTCCGATTTGACCTTCTTGTCAAACTGGAAGTTGTTCTCGATCAAAACCGCAACCGGGAGCTGGTCTAGAAGGCTTAAGTTTGGATCTTCTGGAATTTTGATCGTTCCAACTTTCTGGTCACCAGGTTGCTGGTAACCGTGGAGCTGGAAGTTCTTTCCAAATGCGTTGAGCTTTGGAAATCCCACGTGGCACCTTGCGCAGGTCACGTGGTACTTCCTCGCGAAATACGGAATTGCTTTGCCTTGCTGTGGCATCGCCGTGATGGCTAGAGCAAGGCTGGCTAGCGCGAAACCGCTGTTGAGACGACTGAATTTCATGAGACACCTTTATCGAACAGAAGGAGGGCTAAGTCCCACTATAACCCTCAGGTCCCTGCGTTGCCTATCAAGGGACACTGAGAATCACAGTGACATTTGCGCACTATTACGCACCCTTGAAAATAACCTTGGCTTCGCCGCTTGCGGGCACCTGAATCGTTTGCGTTTCAGGGGCGCCGTGTCCGGTCCAAGCTTTGATCGTGTATGTTCCGGCGGGGACGTTGCTTATCCGGAAAAGGCCGTTGGCATTGGTCAGCGCGAAGTACGGGTTTGGCAGAACGACCACATAGGCCTTCATACTCGCGTGGATGTGGCACCGAATCGGGACGATGCCGGGCTTGTCGAACACCATCTCCGAGGTGTCACCGACCTTTTCCTGACTAACGTTAAACTGCTTTACGGTGGAGCTTGAAAACACGTTATGGAAGAACGGGTCCGAGTTCACGAAGCGCACTGTCGTACCCTTGAGCACGGGGAGGACTGAGGGCGAAAACTCTTTATCCTTCTGATTCATCTGGGCGGATTTGCCGGCGCCAGAGAAAGATCCGGACACATCGACGAGGCTGACGACGGCGTTTGCCACTCGGCCCTTGCCACCCTGCACCATTCCGATGATCTCGCCATTTGCTCGAGCCAGACTCGGAGCGACCACAAAAGCTGCAAGTCCAAGCAAGACTGTTGTTCGTCCAATCATTTCAAAATCTCCTTCGTTTTCGCCTCGTCCAAGATTTCTTTCAGCACGGGCGAACTACATTAAAATTGTGGCGGCACTAAGCTGTCCTGACAAGTCGTCGCTTTCCTTGTCATGGGATTCCATGACAGGCTCAAAATGGGGCAGACCATGCCTTAAAAGACAGAAGCGTGAGGATTGAGTCTCGAATATCGTTCTTTCCACGATAAAAGACGCATATTTAAACATCACACTTTTGCCAAAGCCCCGTAGCTTGAAGTGGCGTGTGGACTAGGAATCAAAGGGCCTCTTCGAAAGTGGGAGCTCTACGTCTTGAGTTTCCGACAAATCGCTTGCATTTCAGGTCGCGGGTGTTGACGTCATGGATTCCCATGACATCTATTTGTATGACTCCGAAGCCGCGACTGTCGCCGTATCGATGCGGCGGCTATCTTTACCAGCGTGGTTAGTGGCGGCAAGTGAAGACGATGGTCATGAAGGGCAGAGTCAGTGGAAAAGTCGCGCTTGTGACCGGCGGAGCCCTGGGAATCGGGCGAGCTTGCGCAAAACGACTCGCGGCTGAAGGAGCCGCCGTAGCGGTGACCGACGTGCTTGACGCCGAGGGTCAAGCTAACGTAAACGAAATCTGTCTGACGGGCGGCACCGCAGGTTATTGGCATTTGGATGTCAGCAATGAACAGGAAGTGCAAGATGTGACGCGAATGGTGAAGACGAAATTTGGTCCTATTTCGGTTCTCGTCAACAATGCGGCCGTTTCGGGAGTCACCAAGCCAACCCACGAAATCAGCGCCGAGGAATGGGAGGACCTGATGAACATCAATGTAAAGGGTGTCTTCTTTTGCACGAAGCATGTGCTTCCGCAAATGATAGACGCAGGCACGGGCAGTGTGATTAACCTCTCGTCCATCTATGGGATCATGGGCGCATCTGACATTCCCCTTTATCACGCGTCCAAGGGCGCCGTTAGAAGCATGTCAAGGGCCGATGCAATGATCTACGCATCGAAGGGCATACGGGTGAATTCCGTGCAACCCGGCTTCATATGGACGCCTTTTGTCCAGAACTACCTTAAAACACACGGGAACATAGAAGCGGGGCGCAAGGCGTTCGATGCCCTCAATCCTTTGGGAAACGTTGGCGAACCGGACGATATAGCCTATGGCGTCATCTACTTCGCTTCAGAGGAGTCGAAATTCGTTACCGGCACGGAGTTGATCATCGACGGCGGCTACTCGGCTAGATAAAGACTGACGGTACGTCAATTTTGGTGAATTACTAGGGTTCCACCTTGTTTGCCAATTTGAAAGACCTCATTTCTCCTGCTCAACGGGCCGAATAACACACATCACAATCAAGCCCGCGGGCGTCGTTATAGCAGACAGCGCCGCGCGGATCGGGAATTCTTGGGCATTTTTGGTTACAGCAGGGGTCTCGACGTGTTCTCCCATCTGGCGCCGCGCGGGATCGCGAACAAATTCCAACCGATGCTGTACATGGCGTTGCTGGAACCGCAAGGGAACCAATGCGAGAAGATCCAGCCCATTAAGTTCTTCTCTGTCATAGCCGAATAACTCGTGTGCTGCAAGGTTGCCATATTCGATCAAACCAGCTTCCGTGACCAAAATCATAGCGTCCGGAGCATTCTCAAGTAGATCGCGATAAAACGTTGTGCCCGAACTGCTTTGGGCTTGCAACTCCTTGACGAGGTTTTGATTGGCCTGACGAAGCTCCTGCAAGGCGGCCTTGCTTTCCGACCTCATCATAGTCGCCACGAGCTCGGTTCGACTATAGGGGCCCAGCTTAATACGCACCCTTCCCCAATACGTGGCGACCGTTGCTTCGCTAATGCCAAGCTTATGGGCGATCGCGGTATCCGTCATGCCCTCCGCCGCATATTTAAGGAGTTGCTGCTCACGGGGAGACAGTTCTGGAGTCGGGCGGTCGATGGGCATACGAAACCTGAGGCTCGAGGAATGTTTAACCATTCTAGCAGTAGCGGATACTTCATCCAAAACTGCAACAATGCGATCTAAAGGAAAGTCGAATCGCGGCCACCGCGAGTGCCGCAAACCTATACGATCAGTTTCACGACATTGGGGCGATGCCGACGAGTTTTAGGTTTCACGGTTTCGGCTGCAGCCGATAAAGATGGAATTTCGAGCCGGTGTCGACCGGCACGAAGTAGTAGCTATAGAACAGGTCGACCGGCGTCTTCGCGCCTCCCTGGGTCATGTAGACGGGACGCGTGGCCACGCTTTCTTTGATGAAGTCCTGCATCGACTGCACGATGTGCCCGTCGGTGCCGGAAGGCGAACTCTCCACCACCTCGATGCCCGGCTTGTTGTCATCGAATAGAGCCACATAGTAGAACGGATACAGATAGTGCCACTCGGTCACGATCAAAGCGTTCCCTTCCACGTGGTCAACGATGGCATGCGCGTAGTCGTGAGCCTTTGTCGGGTTGTCGACCGGATAAGGATAGACCCTCCGGTATCCGGTCAGGAACACGGGCGCCTTGGCGCCAATAGCGTCAACCGAGCCCTGAAGGATTCCGAAAGCGCCGCCAAAGACAACCACAATCGCTAGCACCGCGGAAATCCATCGGACGGCCCCGCCGCTATACGCTTCCTTCACAAAAAGATTCTGGATCCACTGCAAGCCCAGGCCCGACAGAGCCGCGATGATCAGAAAGCTCGGAATAAAGTCGACCTCGAGGTCGACCGGGTTGAAGGTCAGAATAAAGAAGAACAGAATCCCCCAAGAAAGCCCAAGCAAAACGGCATCTTGCCACCGATTTCGCTTACTCGTAACCAACCCAACCAGCCCCACAATCGCGAGGACAGTCGCCGGCCAGCCAAAATCCGCGGGCGCTTCCCGTCCATACCATCCGGCATTCCGGCTCGCCTCATCGTGGCCCCGACTTAGCGCAGTAGTACGTTTCTCACGAGCACGCGGCACTCGTTGCCTGACACACCTTCATCCCTACGGCCGTGGGCGCAGCCGATAAAGGTGGAATGGCGACGCTGAGTTGACGGGCACGAAGTAGTACTGGTAATACAGGTCAACTGGAGTCTGGGGGCCGCCTTGGGTGGAATAGACGGGCCTCACCAAAATGCTGTCGCGGATGAACTCCTGCATCGATTGGGCAACGTGGCCTCCAGTCCCCTCCGGTGTACATTCCACCACCTCGATCCCGGGCTTATTCAGATCGAAAAGAGCCACATAGTAGAACGCATACAGGTATTGCCATTGGGTGATGATTAGGGCGTCTGGCTCAACGCCGTTCACGATCGCCCGAGCGTACTCATTAGGCTTGTGCGGATTGTCTACAGGGTATGGATAAACACGCCGAATGCCGGTCAAGAACGAAGTCTTGCCCTGTACAATCGCACCTGCTGCGCCGCCCACGATCGCGTAAGCGCCGCCGAATACCAGGATAAAAGCGGCTCCTGCTGTCCCCCACCGCATGACGGGATTGGCAACCTTTTCCCGGAAAACCAACTCTTGAATCCATTGCAGGCCCATGCCCGCGAAGATGGCGATGATCAGAAAACTGGGAATGAAGTCCACTTCTAGGTCAGTCGGGTTAAAAGTGAGGATAAAGAGAAAAAGGACGAGCCAGGAGATCCCCAGCAGAACTCCGTCTTGCCATCGCCCTTTCTTGCTCACGAACAGTCCCACTAGACCGATGATCCCCAAGACGGTAGCAGGCCAGCCAAAATCTTCTCCTGACTCACGCTGATACCAATCCGCATTCCTCATCGCTTCGTCTTTGTCAAACTGCATGACCTCATCTTTCCATTGGGTGGCGAGGAAAATGAACTTGACTTGAGTCACCGGTGAGTCGAAGTCCGCGGATTGCATTCCAAAGGCAGTAGCTGACCGCTTTAGCGAATCGACGGAAGAGGTCTTCGGGTTTAAAGAAGCCATCACAAAGTAAGAGGACATCGAAATGACGACTCCGATGAGCGCCCCTAGGCATGCGCGGCCCCAATCTTTGCTCCGCGCCTTGGATAGGATCAAATAAAGGACCATCGCGGGAAGCGTCAGGATAACGGTGTGGTGCAGCCCGAGGCAAATCCCGCCAATGAAAGCGCCCCAAAGCAGCCAGCGCGAGTCTCGAGTCTTCCGCCACACCACTGCGCAAAGCAGGAAGGCAACGAAGAAAGCCGCGCTAATCGCGTAGACCTCGGCAATAACCGATTGCCACCAAAACAAGGGATTGAGAAGCAGGATCGTTGCGGCAATAAAAGCGAAGACCCTTCTGGCCCCCAGTGCCTTCGTCGTGAGATATACGCCCGCGCACGCCACGGCCCCCATAAGGGCAGATACCAGGTCCACTCGGTAGGCGATGGAGTTCAACGGGAGAAACGTGAACAACTTGCCGATGGCCAGATAGATGGGATAGCCCGTTGAGTGGGCCAAGCCTCCGGTTGCAGAAATGACCTGGAACTCGCCGCTGTCGCTGAATAACACATCAGGCGCTAAAGTGCGAATGTAAATGACGAAGCCGACAAGAAAGTAGACCAGCGCTATGAAGAGGTCCTTCCGCGTAAAAGGACTGCTCGTCTTCTCTGGATCGACGTTAACCGGTTGACTCATGCGACCAAGGACGATCCTGCATCAAGGTGTCCTGGTCCATCATACACCAGGCTTTTTTAGCCAAAAGCGGAGCGATGCCCCGCCTTTTGCTCCAGACATTAGCCAGCGCCCGAGACGTTGCTGGAAGGGTTGTCGTGGTTGTAAATCAGGTTCGTCACATACTTTACAATCGTTGGATTCTTGTCGTTTTCGAGAGTCTTAACCACCTCTTCGCCGGCCGGGGACCCGCACCATGAGGCCATTATTGAACGAAAAACCGAGTTCTGGCTATCCGGAGCAGGATCGAATTGGGCCACGACATCCGGCAAAAACTTCTTCTCAGTGTCAGGATTGCGTATTCCAGGTAGGAGTCCAATCCCCGCGTCGTGAGGGGGCCCTTTCTCGGCAATCAACTCGTGCACGAGTTTCTGCTGGTCCGGATCAAGGTCGCGCAGGCGTCGGGTCTCCAAGAGCGCCAGGGTTTGGTCTGCCTGCTCCTTGGACGGATACCCCAACTTCTGCCAGCCCACTCGGGTGAACCACACGCGCGCCGTCTCATGAACTTGGATGTGCGGATCATTCGGATCGACGACGGTCCCGGGTGCTACGTCCGCTTTGCCTTCGGTTAACTCCTGTTTCAGGATGAAGCCGGCGATTAAAATGGCGATCACTGCAAAGATTGCAAAGTATGGGCGAGAGGTGGAAGTCTCCATTTGTCAGCTTAAGTGTAGTCCACTATTTCAGCTACGGAAGCGGCTGGAACAAGATATCGTTATCAAGTACAGATTTCAGTGCCAGACTCCGAACGATGCACGCTGCAAATGTAGTCCACAATGAGAGCTGATGCGCCTCAGAATGTGGACCTATGATCTGGCGCGGGAACAGTCTCCCACGCTCGATAACCTGCGCAGCATTCTCGACCTGACCCAAGCCGCAGGCTATAACGCCTTCGGCCTCTACATGGAACATCGCTTTGCCTACCCGTCCACGCCTTGGACTCACGGGGCGGGCGTGGTGACGCCTGAGATGGTCAGGACCTTGATTGAAGAGTTTCCCGACATCCAAATCATCCCGTTTCTCAACTTGCTTGGGCACATGGAGGGCTTCCTGTACACGGAGTATGGGCGCCGCTATGCCGAAGAGCGATTCAAGGGCATGCAGGCTTGCCCGACCAACCCAGATACGATGGAGCTTGCCAACAAGCTGATCGACGACGTATTGGATATCTTTACCGCCGAAATCATTCACATCGGAGGAGACGAGACGCAGCAATTAGGGGCCTGCGCGCGTTGCCGTTCGGTCGGTGGCAATGCGCCCATGCGAGAGCCGGGCGGGAACGTCGAGGAACTCATGCGCGCCATGAGATCGGACACAGGCTCAGCCCACCAGGCAGATCAAAAGTCACGAATCTACGCACGCTATTTTGCTCCGCTGGCCAGGAGGGTGATCGACGCAGGCCGCAGACCCGCGATATGGGGCGACATGCTCCTGGAGTATCCAAAGGCCGCGGTCGCCATCCCCAGAGAAACTCTGATATTCGACTGGCAGTACTTCCACGGACCGGAGCGGAGCGCTAAGAAGCTGGCCGCCTATGATTTCGAAGTCGTGTGTTGCCCTTCCCTTCAAACGTACAACGCGGCTTGGCTGCATGTGGATCAATCCGAGCAGAATGTCTGCGACCATGTCCGGACCGCCAATGAGATGGACGCGTACGGCGTTTGCGTGACCACTTGGGAAAACGGCCTCTTCGGCAGCTATGAGGCGCTCATGCCCGCAATTCAGGCTTGCGGCAAGATGCTCAACGATGAGCCAGGTCAACCTTCTGAGCCCGTCGTAACCCCAAAATTTGCCCTATTCGGCCAGATAAGCTATCTGTATCACGGTGAACTGGAAGGAGTGCAGGATTGGACCCCCGCCGACCGCCCGTCGGAAGCGACCACTGTAGCCAACGACCTCCTCTCCAAGGTGATCAGCGACGATGTTCGCTCCATTCGGCTGGAGCCAACCCAGAAAGGCATCGAGCTCCATTACGAGGACGGCAAGAAGACGACCATGGTCCGGGAGTTCCGCGCCCAAGTGCGCGATCCCTTACTGAACCGCATGCGGCTGCTTGCGGGGTTGCCGGTTGAAGGCAGACGCCTAGCGCAGAGAGGGTTCATCGCCGGCCGATGCGCGGGGGTCTCCTTTCATTTCGACGTCCTCACTCAACCAACGGATCTAGGGCCCCGAATCATGCTGACGAGAAAAGATGCGGCCACAACCGCTCTTGGCGTCAGCGCTTCGGCTTCAAAAGACTACATCCTGGAGAGCTATAGCCTGCTGTCGGCCGAGCACAAGGAGTGGGCGCGTCTTATGGGAGTCGAGTTGCAATCTCTTGGCGGCGCCTTCGCCCATTCCCAGATTCGGTCTTCACTCAAAGTCCGCCTGCTCCTGCAGGGCAACCCATTCTTAGCGTGGCTCCATCACGGCGATGAGTTCTCCGGTGACCACGGCGCACAGGCGCTCAAGATCTGCGACCGGGCGATGCAAGTGGCCCGCGACCCCGCGACCCGCGGAGTCACCGGCTTTATCAAGAGTGCGGTGGAATTCGTCCGCTATGCCGAGCAAGCTCATCAAGCGTACGCCAACGAACTCCCCGGCGTAGCTACCTCCACTCTGGCGCCGGCCCGGCAACTCTTTGATGACCTCGAGAAGATCGCGAAGGCCAACCACCTACGTTTCGGGGGCTCCAAAGCTGACGTCGAGCGTTGCAAAGCCGCCAAGCTCTACGTTGAGAAGGTCATGCACCGAATCAAGGACTACGGCGACGGCAGCCTTGGGTACCTACCCTCCTTCGAACACATCACCCACCCCAACTTCATCCCCCACGACCAAGGCGCCTGGTGGCTGATCAACAAGTGGGCGTACGAGTAGGCGCAACCCGTCGCGGGGCTCTAGCGTCCCATTTAAGCAGTGCCGGACCTTACCGATCAAGCGTGGGAACTCAACTCAAAGGGTGATCCGCGGGCACCGGAAACCCAAGAAGGCCTGATTGACTCAATCAAACTCTTTCCGACATGGCCGCAGCCTTTGGTCGCCCAAACTTATCCTCACTCTCCGGCACGTACTTGAGCGAATGAAGGCACTTTTCGAACTCCTGCCGACCTTGATCGGCACTGTCTTTCCAACTGGTGAACATGATGCTCCGGACGCTTCGCGGGCCAACAAGGATCACGTCCTCTTCGATCGCAGGATCACCGTCGAAGAGGTAGCTGTAATCAAGCCTTATGGCGGGTAAGCCCCCCACCGTGATCCTGGTGATCGTCTGCTTCACGTCCTTGTAGTCGGTACCCCTGTGGCGCCAGCTCAAATCCTCGCGGATCACCCAGTCGTCCCGGTTTGGAAAGGTGTCCTTATATAAATAGCCTTCCATGCTGACCCTGGCCGAGCCAGTGTCCGTTTCCCGGCCCGAGTAGGCTTCGATATCGTCTCGCACGTCGCCCCACTCGTCGGGCTGGAGGTTTGAAACCTTTGGCATCTTAGGAAGCGCTAGAATGACCCCAAAATCACTTAGCTTGTAAAGGGACCAGCCATCTTCCGCAGGCCCGACAAGAATTGGCGCGGAAGAGATCCGCTTCGGCGCTGTCCCCGACAGCAGAGGTGACCTATTCCGGTTTGGACCAGCCTGGGTGCCCATCTTATAAGCGGCAAGAATCGCCACGACGAAGATGCAGAGCACCAAGAAGCCTCCGCAGCCGACGATGCCCACAATCAGAAGCACGTTCGAGCTTTTCTTGCGCGGCTGGTAAGAAGTGGAGGGAGGAATGTACGTCATCGTCTCAGCTCCATCAGAGTTGCCCTAAACGCGTGCGTTATCGCGATGGCGAGCGCGTCCGCAACATCGTCCGGCTTTGGCGGCTCCTTGAGGCTGAGCAGCTTCTGGACCATAAACTGAACCTGCCTCTTCTCCGCCGCTCCGTTTCCCACCACGCTCTGTTTGACCTCTGGTGGCGAATATTCGCACCACGGCAGACCTCTCTCGCTGCAAGCAAGGAGAAGCACGCCGAGCGCTTTTGCCACATCCATGGCGGTCGTCTTGTTGACGGTGAAGAGAAGCCGCTCAGTGGCCACCGTATCCGGCTTATACTCATCCACCAACTTCAGCATCTCTCCATGTGCAATCGCCAGCCGATCCGGCATGACGATCCGAGGCGTCTGGATCAACCCATAAGCGACCACTTTGAGCTGCGAGCCGGTCTTATCGATCAGCCCATACCCAATGCGCTCTAAGCCGGGATCAATCCCTAAAATTCTCATGCAACATCTGAAGGATAGACGAATCCCATGTTGACTGCGCTGTC
>JANYLD010000113.1 GCA_025363835.1 Armatimonadota bacterium | reverse complement strand
CCGGGCTCGCAGGGCTTTGTTGATCGAGTGCCTGGAGTCTTCGCAGCGTCCGATACGGCAGACGGTTTTGTCGCCCGGTCTATACGCGACATGGTCACCTACCAGAGATCGTGGGGAGAAGTGGAGATTCCCGAATGCTTTGCTCAAATCGACGACCCACTTCGATTGCCATCGACCCTCAGCCTATGGGAGGATCTTGAGTCGGTAGCCGCCTATGCCTACAACGGAGCCCACGGCGAGGCGCTATCAAAGCGAAAGGAATGGTTCCAACCACATGACGCCCCACTTTACGTGGCATGGTGGGTGGAGAGGGCGGACAAGCTAGATCCTAAGGATGCTGCGGATAGGATGGACCATCTCCAAAAGAACGGCCCCACCCCTTTCGCCTTTGATTTTAAGCGGCCGTTTGATGCGCATGGCAACCCGTATGTCATGAATCGGGACGTCATTCGAAGCAAAGTGGCTGCCAATGCCGCCCCTGTGGCGCAACGTTCCGGTTAAAGCTCTTTCTTCTTGCTTTGCCGTACTGACGGATCCTTAGGAACGATGCTTATCGATCCGTCGACCTCGAAGACAGCGACCGAAACTTGCTTCGGATCCGTGAGCCCATGCTGGCGCAAGACCTCCATCAGCTCGCTCTCCGTCACACACTCTTTCCGAAGGCGGTCCCTGAGCACGACTCCCTCGCTGATCAAGATGGTTGGGATGCCCATGAGTCGGCTTTCGAACTGAGGATTGCGTACAAACAACCGCGCCAGGGCATATGCCAGAACAAGGAGTGCCGTAGAAGCTGCCAAAGCAACCGGGAGATCGCCCCTGCCGCCCGTCATCGCGTTTTGAACCGCGTTGGCGAGTGCCATGATCATTGCCAGATCATAGATATTCATCTGAGCCAGCTGCCTCTTGCCCATGACCTTGAAACCGATAAATAGCACGATTAAGACAACGATGCTTCGGATCGCAAAAGCCCAAAACGGAAAGGTGCCTTCTTCCATAGCTAAGGCAGCCGGACCGCGCGAAAACGGCGCTTCGTCCTGTAAACGTGGGACCCGTTCGGCACCACGCTAATGGAGCCGTCCACTTCGAGGACGCACATATGCGCCTCGCTCGTCTTCATCATGCCGTGCTCTCTCAAAGCGGCCATAACCTGCTCCTTGGTGACACCCTCCCGGGTCATCGGCTTATGAAGCATGTGGCCCTGGTTTACGATGAGAACCGGTTGGCCAACCATGAAGCGCTCGATTTTGGAGGAACGCTCGATGACTCGGTTGAATATTCTGTTCAAGGCGAGAAGGACGAATGCCGCGATGATGCCGCCTCCGAGCGTGTTGTCGTTGTTGATCATCGCGTTCTGGACCGCGTTGCCGAGCACCACGATGAGGACGAGGTCGTAGATATTCATCTGACCCAGCTCTCGCTTACCAAGGAACCGCAACCCCAGAATCAGGACGATGTAGACCACCGCCGTCTTGGCGGCGATGATCAAGGCGCCAGTAAGGGTTGGATAGTCAAAGATGTGTTTGTACATGTCGCGCTAGAATGAGCGTAGCCATGATTCCTTATCTCGAGGTCGCAGGGACGACCATGGCCATTTACCTCTATCTGGTCCTCCTTGTGCGCCTCCTGGGACGCCGCCAATTGGGTCAGCTTTCCGCAGTGGACCTGCTGATTTTGATCTTACTCGGAAGCGCCGTGGAAACCGGAATGATCCACGGCAATACCAGTCTCGCGGCCGGAATTGTAAGCGCCCTAACGCTGCTGCTTACCAACTTCGCCTTGACCAAGATTTTTCTAAAGTTTAAACGCTTTCGCCACCTAGTCGGCTCCGGCCCGATCTTGTTGGTGGACAACGGCAAGTTCGTTGAAGAGCACCTGAAGCGCGCCGGCTTCACCGAAGCTGACGTTTTGCAGGCCCTGCGCGGCCGCGAGGAAGACGGCCTGGAGAACGTAAGGTTCGCCGTGCTTGAAACAGACGGCACCGTCAATGTCATACCGATGCACGAGGCGATCCACAAGTCTGCTCCGGTAAAGTGCGACTCTTAGACGTGTGGCGTTTGTCGAGCGCATCGAGGACATTCCGCCTGGGTCTCCCGTTGTCTTCTCAGCGCACGGAGTGTCTCCTGAAGTTCGTCGCATGGCGGCTGAGCGCGGTGAAGGAAGACGTCACCTTCCGACCGCACCGGGAGCTAATCGATTTGGCGATGGCCAAGTAATTTGGGCGGCTGGAATTTGAGTTCCCTTCCTCTTGTGCCGACGGAATCCGCTATAGCTTTTTTAACCGCCGGAGCTCCAGCGGATTGGGCTGACTTCGCCCGCGCGTGCTTGGTCCAATTCTGCAATAATCGTACATGCCCAATGAGAGGAAAGTGCTCAATGTTGGTGGACACGACAAAGCAATCCCCATTCCCAACCGCTACGATGGCTGGGAACACCTGCTACTCGATGTTGATGATCGTGTCGGTGTCGATATCGTCGCCGACGCAAGGAAGCTGAAGTCTCTCGAATCGGGCACTTTTGACGCTCTTTACTGCTCCCACACTTTAGAACATTTCTACTATCATGAAGTGCCCCTTGTGGTACAAGGTTTTCATCACGTCCTCACACCATCTGGTTTTATAGAGCTGCGCGTTCCTGATCTCCTCGAGGTTATGAAGGTGGTTGTCGCCAACAATCTCGATGTCGAAAGCCCCTTATACCAATCTCGGGCAGGGCCGATCTTTGTTCTGGACGTCATCTATGGGCATCGAGCGGAGATCGAGCGGAGCGGACATGACTTCTATGCCCATAAGACTGGCTACTCAGTAGCCAGTTTACGTCGCATTCTCGGGGCGAATGGATTCCCCGTGACCTTCTCAGAACGAAAGCAGCTCGAAATATGTATGATTGCGTTTAAGCAACAGCCAGACGAATTTGCCCGAAAGCTGTTTAACATAGCCGAGAAGTTGGAGTGACGTGCAGGGCCACTTCACGCTTTGTAAAACAACAGCGTCCTTTCCGTCATTCGATTCTCGCGCGCGATAACTAGATATGCCAGTACTACGGAGTACGCTATCGCGAACGCACCATCGACCACGCTGTCTAAGCTTTGCGCTTTTGCGAACGATGGACTGAGCGGCGCCTGGGAAAGGATCTCGGCTTCTACGGAGTTGAGAGGCTCGTCTTCGCTAAGGCTGGACGCAGAGATGCACGAGCAAGCTCTCGGCATCCCAACAGCATCAGAAAAAGCGCGAGCATTAGTTTTGCCTTCAGCCGAAAGTGATACATGCAACATGTGATCGCCGCATTCGTCCTTATCGCGACCTCCATGATGCAGTCGGATCGGCTTGGTATGGAACCGGCCAAGTTCGAATCGGCCACATACGGCGTTAGCTTTCGCTACCCAAGCGCTTGGAAAACTGATATCTCCAAGCCGACAACATCCACACCCTCGGGCATGTTTAATAAAAGACCTGCGGGTAGTGGGTCCGTTTCAATTGATCAACCCGCAAATGTCTTGAACGGACCAAACGTGATCGGCAACCCCAGCAGCCATCGCGGGAGTCATCTTGTATCCGGCTCCCTTAGTCAACGTCTGGTGAGGACGGGCGAAGTTGTAGAACATGAACGTCAGGGCAAGAGCGTTTGCGTGTTGCTCCAAGCTCTTGCTGAAAGCGTTGGTTAGTCGGGTCATGCGCCTGTTTTGCATCCTCAGAGTCAGGTTTGACCGCTCTACGTGGCTGGTGCTGATTTGGCTCTCTAGCGGGTCACCGATGATTGCCTTTGCGTGGCAGGACGTGCAAACCGCAGGGCTGTAGCGTCCAGGCGAGTCCATGTTCTCGTTGAACATCTTGACAACGATTCCGTAATCCACATCCTTGCCGAAAGCGATTCTGACCGCGTTCTTATAGGCTCCAAAGCCGTCCGTGGAAAGCTGAATCCGCTTGCTCAATCTGTCAGCCAGGTCGTCAATGAAGTCTCTTGCATCGCCCTCAGTTCTGCCGCCCAGGTGCCAAGTAATGATGAGCTTAGAATCGCTGTCTAGTGCCGTCCAAGTCCAAGCGCTACCGTGGCCTAGCTCTTTGTGCTCTGCCGTGGCGTGTTTCTCTTTGCAGCCAACAAAGCTCCAAATCTCATCGCACTGGACGACCATGCAGCCAAGGTTCCGCAGGTGGTCATCCTGGTACTCAGCGCAAGCCTTGCCAATAGCAGACAAGAGTCTCGCAACCGTGTTCTTTCCGGTTCCGGTGGCCCGACAGGTGGCCCGAATACTCATGCCCTCGCAGAGAAGTCGGATAACTTCGGCTTGCTTGGCGACTGGTAGCTTGTTCATACGGACCTATATTACCGTATAAGCAAGCACTAACCAAGCATTTATTGGGTCTTTTTACTTCTTATTGAGAAGTTTAAAGCCGCTCGATAACGTCAGAATTACAGGAGAGCCATGCCCGCATTACTTCCAGGTGTACGGGCGTGCTCTTATTCATCACCGGGCGTCTGCCCAATCGTGCCTATCGTTTCCCCAATGTCGGCACGTACAACCGGGGGACCAAGGAGGGTTAACAAACCTTGGACTATATTGACCCAATAGTAGGCTGCAAAAGCCTTTACGACGAATGCCAGCGGTCTTTCACTTCTGGCACGGACGCAATCGTGCAAATGCTCAATGATGAGCGTGAGCGCGAGACCAAGCGAATGAGAGACCTCTTAGGGATGCTCCCAAATCCTATGGAGCAACTCATGCGTGAACAACAGGAGCTGAACCGAAAACTGATGGCTGAAATATATCGGCCAATCACTCCGG
Source organism: Armatimonadota bacterium (assembly GCA_025363835.1). Classification (GTDB taxonomy): domain Bacteria; phylum Armatimonadota; class Fimbriimonadia; order Fimbriimonadales; family Fimbriimonadaceae; genus JANYLD01. The sequence continues at coordinate 20,604 of JANYLD010000113.1, read as the reverse complement.
TCAGCTTCTAACTCCTCCGAGATGGGGCGGGATTCGATTCCGTCCCTCTCTTACTTCTTCCAACGTGCGGCAGCCGCTTGCTTCGCAATCTCCCACCGCCGTTCAGGTGTCAGCGCCTCATGCCGAGCCGCAGCACCTTTCTTGGCCCGTCGCTTCTTTGGCGTTAAGTGCTCGCCTGTGATCTGTTGCAAGACGTTGAACGCAGCTACGTTCGGGTCTCTCGCTGGTCTCTTGCTCATACCCTTATCCTACTCCCTAATGCTTGCTTGTGAGGCTACAATGCCCATTGTGCATCAAGCGAAAGCGTTTTTTCTGTTGACGGTGCTACTAGCTTTGGCAACCTATCTCGTCCTACCTGGACAAACACGACGCGCAAGCGTAAATCAGGCAATAAGCGGTGACGGAAAAAAAACACCACCAAAGCCTAATCAGCAGACGGGACCGGGCAGCGTTGGCGGGAGTACCCACAATCTCCCCGGTAATCAAGGCGATGGCGGCGATGGACCCGACCAGCAGGATCAAAAAGCCATTACTTGGGCCACGGTCATTATCGCTATTTCCGCTATCGTTCAACTCACCATCATGTACATCTCTGCCCGTCATATGAAGAGACAAGCGGACTTGACAGACAGCACTCTCGCACAGGTTGAGCGGCAAGCCAAAGCAGCCGAGGCCCAATACCAAATCGCTACTGCTGCTCTCCAACAAGCTGTTGACAGCAACTTGACCAACCGGCAGATTGCCATTGCCACCCAGCAGTCGGCAAACGCAGCGGCTGAAGGCGTTCGAGTCACCCGCGAAGCCGTCATCAATACTGAGCGAGCCTACATTCGTTTTGCAGCGATGGATGTCACTGCTGCACACTCCGAGACTCCTGATCTCAAACTGAATGTCTTGCTTCGATTCAAGAACCCGGGGCGCACACCAGCGACCATCACAAGCGTTATCGCCCATATGACTTGGTTCCCGAAGGGCGCAGAGCCGAGTGAGGGGCCTGATTTTTCGAATGCCGCCCGATCGAGGATCGGCACCCACGTTTTCCTGCCACCGGATGGAGACTTCGTCCACCACATTCCCGGCCCTTTTGTTTCGGCTGCCGATTTTGAGAGCCCGGACCGGTACCTGGCTGTGTTCGGCAAGTTGGAATATGAAGACGTCTTTGGCAACGCTTATATTTTGAACTTCGGACAATACTGCATACCCTACATCGGATCCGGTTGGCCCATGACCACCCCAGGCTACAACGGCGAGACCAAGAAAGAAGCAAAGCCTAACCATTGATTTCAAACGGACCCACTACCCATATTTCGGAACCCCGAATCCGTTACGCTCCACACCTGGCCGTGGAGGAACTCCCGACAGCGACGGAAGTCAGGCCCATCTCGGTTCTCGTCGCGAAAGCGCGCTGTTGCCGCGCAAGCCAGCGTGATGACCACGGCCTCCCAAATGTGGACCAACCTCCAAACAAGCTCGTAACCGTCGGCTCCTCGGCTCCTGCGCCTAAGGTAAGTGTCTAAGGCGTCCGCGACGGTTGGCCATAGCCAGTTCGTTTGTCGGGCAGTTTCAAGGGTCGAGCGCTGACTCATTCGCAGAAGGATACCGGTTGAGCATGGGCCCGACGGCGGCAAGGTCAGCTTAGAATTCATTCTGAATCGGTCGCTATTTCCATGTCCTTGATGGAACGTCTTTGCGGGCGTTCAACGGCACCGGACCAAAGGGGGCGGCCCCGCCCACGGTACAAAAAGGCTCCTGTGCTCTCGGGCTCACCCAGGTTGTTTAAGGCTATCAAACCGGGCTCCTCGCCCACCCCCACGGAGGGGGTGGGACTCGTCACCCGAGCACCTTCGGTGCGGGCCTGCTGCCAAGGCTGCGATGGACTCTCATAAGAGTGAATATCAGTCCGCTACGCAAAACCGGAGTTTTCTGATATTCAATCTTATAAAGTCCGACAATCTCGATCCGTGGCCGGGCGCGCGAATTTATTGACGCGTGAATTCCCGTTACAATGGACGCCGTGGGATCGCTGCCGCAAACTATATACGTCCAGTCAGAAGCAGAAGCAACTGCCCTTCGCGTGCAAGCTAAAGGCCAGCAGAAGCGCTTCGATCTCCTGACGGCTCCCGCGTACATCCTGATGGCCCTTCTAATCTTGTGGCCATTCGCCATCATCGCGGCCGGCGGAGAATCGGGCCCGGCCCCCGCCCTAACCGGAACACTGATTTGCCTTTCAGCCGCCTGGGTGTTATATCAAAAGGGAGCTAGTGTCGCCTGGTTCTTCCTTGGGCCATTCGTGATCTTCTTCACTGGAAGGCCGACAGTCCCGCCGATAACAGTTGGCAAGCCGCCCAATCAAATCTTTTCCTCCTAAAGGCACTTCGTCAAACCCAAGCCCTGTAGCAAGTGGCTCACACCGGCCAAGGTTTGATGCGCTACGGATCATCGGGCACAAACATCCCGAGACCTCCGCGCAAATAAACCTTAGCCTCACCCCGCGCCTATCTACACGCCCGCCGCCCGTACTGCCATGAACCGCTACGGCAAAGGATCTTTGCACCAGCTCATGTCCGCAGGTCCCGCGCCGATGGAAGCGGAGCCTAACCCAATAGCACAACGTTTTACGCGGGCATGGCTGGTGCAAAGCTCCTCTGCCTCCGCTCCCATGGCGCACCGGGCGACTGGGCTGCAGGTCCCTTCCGTCACCCGGATAATTGTCAACTTTTGTGAACGTGTAATTGCTGCGGAAAGGGCTGCGGAAATTGGGTCAAAGCAGAGCCTCTTGCGTTTCCGCTCCAAGGGCGATAAAATGCGGTTGCAAAGCACCTGTGCAATGCGGCCGCTCACCCCTCCGCCTCAGACCAGTTGAATAGGCCCCGGCTACGGGGTTCTCTAGAATCTCGCAATTAATCCCTCGGTTCAAGTCCCGACCAGTGCCCGTCGTCGTTCGTGAAAAGATAGGTTTCCTTAGCCTCTCCAGATTTCTCCCTGCCCTTAATGTAAACCATGGATTGTTTATGGGATGAAATTGCCTTGAACATCTCCTCCCACCCAGTGTAGGGAACCCATGGCTCATCAATACCAAACCGGTAAGCACGAACCTCAAAACCGGCCGATAGACCGCTGTAAGCCGGCACCTCGACGAGGTCTAATCCCGATTTCGCCGAGGACCCTTCAAAGGAAACCATAACCCCATGGATGGGACTGTTGTACACCCGATTGGGGTCGATGCCATCCACCCAACCGCCATAACGGTAGATCGCCTTATTTCCCACCTTCCCCTTGAACGGATCGACCTTCTTAACAGCGACGGGATGCAGGTAGGAAGAAGTAGATATGGCGATGGCGGCCCAATGAAAGCCCGTGCGGGCCCACAACGTGCCGTAACCGGCGTAAGAGTCTATGCTGAATCCCGTGATTCTTGGTAATCCTTCGCCTGGGGCCGCCCTGTAGTAGGACCCAACATAGGTCCCATCTCTCCTCGTATAACCATGTACGAAGACGGGGCCCCCGGACCCGTAGTGGCTCCCTCCGGAATAGTGGCCACCACCATAGCCATAACCCGACCCCCCACGCCCTCCTCGTTGAGCAAGAGCAGGGACGGAACACAATGCAAAGGCTGCCGCAAGAAAAAGGACCCACGTTCTCATTTCTTAACCACATTAGCCCACCTCTCCACGAATTATCACCGGGAAAAACCCCAGGTCGAGGCCGTTTCGCTCATGTGGCTAAACTGTGATGCAGGAGTCTCCCTAACACCCCTTTGCCCAAGAAGGAAGCGCTCGCCCGAATAAAGATAAACCGCCTTCTCGAAGAATCGGGCTGGCGATTCTTCGGCACGCCAGAACATCCCGCAAACATCACCGTCGAGCTTCACGCGAAGCTAACCGAGAAGCAGGTGGACGAGTGGGGCCAAGACTTCGAACTGACCACAAATGGCTTCATCGACTTCCTCCTACTCGACGAGAAGGGCTTCCCCCTCGTCGTCTTGGAAGCCAAATCAGAAGACAAAGACCCCCTCATTGCAAAGGAACAGGCCCGCAAGTACGCAAAGGCCCAAAACTGCCGCTTCTGCATCCTAAGCAACGGCAACCTCCATTACTTCTGGGATCTCGATCACGGCGACCCCGTCATCGTCTCCAAGTTTCCCGACGCGGCTGCATTCCAGAGCTACAAGGCCTTCGAGCCAAACCCCAAGAAGCTTGCAGAGGAGAAAGTTGGCAAGGACTACATCGCCCTAACGCAAATGCCGAACTACGAAAGGGAAGCGGCTTGGCAGAAAGAGGACGAGCGCGAAGACTTCATCAAGAAAAACCGGCTGCGGTTCATGCGCCCTTATCAGAACCGGGCCGTAGAAGCCCTCCAGGCCGCAACCGCCGACGGCAAGACTCGATACCTCTTTGAGATGGCCACGGGTACCGGCAAGACCCTCACGTCAGCCGCAATCATCAAACTGTTTTTACGCACCGGCAACGCCCGCCGTGTTCTCTTCCTAGTCGACCGTCTCGAATTGGAGGACCAGGCCCACAAGGCATTCACCCAACTCCTCAAAAAGGACTACAAATGCGTCGTCTATAAGGAGAACAGAGAAGATTGGCGCAAGGCCGAAATCGTCGTCACCACCGTCCAATCCCTTCTATTCGACAACAAGTTCCGCCGGCTCTTCGCCCCCACCGACTTTGACCTTGTCATCTCCGACGAAGCACACCGGTCCATCGGAGGCAATGCCCGCGCTGTATTCGAGTATTTCGTAGGCTACAAACTTGGCCTCACCGCAACCCCCCGCGACTACCTCCGCCACTTCGATTCGGAAAAGCCAACCACCCGCGATCCGCGCGAAGCAGAGCGGCGCCTCCTCCTCGACACCTATCGCACATTCGGATGTGAAGCCGGAGCGCCAACCTTTCGTTACTCACTCCTCGACGGAGTGAAAGACGGCTACTTGATAAACCCATTCGTAGTTGACGCCCGCACGGAGATTACGACTCAGTTGCTGTCCGACCAGGGGTACGCCGCCGTCATCCCGGTAGCCGATTCGGAAACTGCTGAAGACGCCTACGAGGCCCGTGATTTTGAAAAGCGGTTCTTCAGCGAGCCAACGAATCAGACCTTCTGCAAAGCGTTTCTAGAGTCAGCTCTCAGGGATCCAGTGACCGGAGAAATCGGCAAGAGCCTCGTCTTCGCCGTGAGCCAGAAGCACGCCGCCAAACTCACCCAAATCCTCAACACCATGGCAGATGAGTTGTTCCCCGGGAAATATGAGAGCGACTTCGCCATTCAAGTCACCTCGCAAATCCCGGGTGCTCAGCAGTACACGACCAACTTCACCAATAACAACTTGCTGGGCTCCGCCAATTTTGACTCCGACCACCGGACAAGCAAGGCCCGCGTCTGCGTCACCGTCGGCATGATGACCACGGGATATGACTGCCCGGATATTCTCAACCTCGCCCTCATGCGACCGATCTTTTCGCCCTCTGACTTCGTGCAGATTAAAGGCCGCGGTACACGCCCCCACGATTTCCGAGACGAGCTCCGGAATCCCGAGCGGCACGGCGAAATACAGGAGCCGAAAAAGAAGCTATTCAAGCTCTTCGATTTCTTCGCCAACTGCGAATATTTCGAGAAGGACTTCAAATACGACGGAGTCCTCCCCCTGCCGAAGCCGCCACAAGCCAAGCGCAAGGCCGACCCAGATCCGCCCCCGCCCCCGCCAAAATTCAAGTACGAGAACTTCAATCCCGACGACATCAAACTTGTTCGCGAACACCAGGTCGGAACAGAGGGGATGCGGATCGACCGCATGCTCTTTGAGAAATTTGAAGACGCCGTCAAAGCCGACGACACGATCCAAAAGCAGGTCGAGGCCGAGAGATGGGACGAAGCAATCGCCTATGTCCAAGAGCACATCTTCAACAAGCCCAAAGAGTTCTTCAACCTGGAGAAACTTCGCAAGACCGCCGGAGGCGATCGCCGTCTCTCCCTGCGCGAACTGCTCGAGAAAGCCTTCGGCCGTATCGACAAATTCAAGTCCAAAGACGAGCTCCTGGAAGAGGAGTTTCAAAAGCTAGTTCTGGATCTCAAACCCGATGACCCTAAAACGATCTCCGCCCTGAAGTATTTCTTCAAGGCCTACATCTCAGACAATCAGGTCCGAGACATCATCGACCGCAAATCTCTTGCCGAACTCAACGTCAACCCCACGTTCGGAATGAAAGAATACAGAGCCGTTCCCGAGGCATGGCGCCAGCGAATCCCCGAGTACGTGAAGGACTACGTTTCCCTCAATCAGTTCATGTAGGCGAACCGAGATGCTAGATACCGATACTAAAAGACGCATCGACACTTGCCGCGATATCCTCGTAGGCAAAATTCCCGACCCAAAGAGCCAGGTCGAGCAAATAACCATCGCCCTTATCTACAAGTTCATGGACGATGGACGCGGAGGCCGAAGAGCTAGGTGGCCATCGCAGGTTCTTTGCCGGTCAATTTGCCCGCTACGGTTGGAGCAAGCTCATGGCCCCTGGCATCGGAGGGCATGAAACTCTCGGCCTGTACGCCGAAGCCATCGCGAAGATGAACGAAAATGCGGAGATTCCGGCCCTCTTTCGAGACATCTTCAAAAATGCCTTCCTCCCCTATCGCGATCCCGAAACTCTCAAAAGCTTCCTTAAGGAAATTGACGGCTTCACCTACGAGCACAGCGAACGTCTTGGCGACGCATTCGAATACCTGCTCAGTGTTCTGGGCAGCCAAGGCGACGCGGGCCAATTCCGAACCCCCCGGCACATCATCGACTTCATGGTCGAAATCGTCGCACCGCAGAAGCACGAAAAGGTGCTCGACCCGGCCTGCGGAACAGCCGGATTCCTGATCTCTGCCTACAAGTACATTCTCCGGACAAATCAAGCCGACCGCCCCGGCGACCAGCTAACACCAGACGAACGGAAACGTCTCGCGAATAACTTCAAAGGGTACGACATCTGTCCCGACATGGTGCGCCTGTCCCTCGCAAACATGTACCTGCACGGATTCACAGACCCCCACATCGAGGAGTACGACACCCTCACAAGCGAAGACAACTGGAACGAACTCGCTGACGTCATCCTAGCCAATCCCCCGTTCATGTCCCCAAAAGGCGGCATCCGACCCCACAAGCGCTTCTCCATCCAGGCCAAACGAAGCGAAGTCCTGTTCGTCGACTACATGGCCGAGGACTTAACCGCCGCCGGCCGTGCCGCCATCATCGTCCCAGAAGGCATCATCTTCCAGAGCCAGACGGCCTACAGGGACTTGCGTCGGATGCTCGTCGAGAACTCCCTGGTGGCGGTGGTCTCCTTGCCGGCGGGATGCTTCAATCCCTATTCAGGCGTGAAAACCTCGATTCTGTTCCTCGACAGATGTCTTGCCCGACAAGCGGACTCAATCGCCTTCTTCAAAGTAGAGAACGACGGTTTTGGCCTTGGGGCTCAGCGTCGGGCAATGAATAAGAACGACTTACCTAAAGTCGCACAGGAACTACGCTCTTATCTAGCAAACATCATAATCCCGGTCGTCCAGCGCCCCCATTATCAACACGGCTTGGTAGTAAGGAAGTCAAGAATCGCGGCTGCTGGGGACTACAATCTGACGGGCGAGCGACTCCGAGAGCATGAGCCGGAAACAACAAATTACCCATTGCAGCTAATCGCATCGCTAGTGGAATCGGTCACGCCGCCCGCCAAGATTCAGAAGAGAGCTTTTGGCGAATTCGGCCAGTTCCCCATCATAGATCAGTCCGACAGTTACATCTCCGGTTGGACCAATGACGAGTCCGCCGTTGTGCGGCCGGATAAACCCCTAGTCATCTTCGGTGACCACACCTGTGCCCTCAAGTTACTGAAAACTCCGTTCGCCCAGGGAGCGGAGGGGATTAAGATTCTCAAAACACATGACGAACTCGAACCCGAATTTCTCTACTACATTCTTCGATCGCGACCACTGTTAAGTAGTGGCTACCAGCGCCACTACTCCAAATTGAAAGAGATGGAAATCCCGCTTCCCCCGCTGGAAATCCAGAAAGAAATCGTCACAGAAATCGAGGGCTATCAGAAAGTCATCGACGGCGCCCGCACCGTCCTCAACAACTACCGCCCCCACATCCCGATCCACCGTGACTGGCCGGTTTCGACTTTCCAGAACGCGCCATTCCAAATTATCGACGGCGATAGGGGTGTGAACTACCCAGGTAAGGAAGACTTTACGGCGGCCGGTCATTGCTTATTCTTGAATACGAAAAATGTTCGCTCAGACGGTTTCAGGTTTGATGAACTAGAGTTCATTAGCGACAAGAAAGACAGTGCGTTGCGGAAGGGCAAGCTTGCGCGAGGCGACGTTGTGCTCACAACCCGGGGAACGGTTGGAAATGTGGCGCTCTACAATGCTCAGGTCCCGTTCGACCACATTCGCATTAACTCAGGCATGCTCATTTTCCGCCCGGACACATGCAAACTGAGGAGCAGCTATCTCTTCCATTTCCTTCAATCCGCCAACTTTAAGTCGCAGAGAGAAGCGATGGTCTCCGGCGCAGCACAGCCGCAGCTCCCAATTAGAACCCTCAACGGGGCGCAAATTCCTGTGCCGCCCATCGCCACTCAAGAATCAATCGTTGCCGAGATTGAAGCCGAGCAGGCCCTTGTCGCTGCCAACCGAGAACTAATCGACCGATTCGAGAAAAAGATCCAGGCCACCCTCGCCCGCGTCTGGGGCGAAGCAGACGGAGCCTAAGCGCTTACGCGATTTTAATCACCTTTCTTGTCGGTGGCCTTGGCGGTCCTAATTGCCTCGTTGTCGCGCCCGATCTTTTGCCACGCCCTTTCGATGGCGCGGTCATCGCTCTCGTCAAGCGTGATTTCCTCTCTGGAGATCGGCGCGGGCGAGACGACGGTCACGTCGCCCGGTTGCGTGACGTACCGCTTGATCAGGTTCTTTTTGCTGCGCGCCACCCCGATTGTGTCCGGTCCGATCAGCCAGTAATAAATATGGACCGGGATTCCGAAAGCCTCTCCAGCATCCCAGAACCCATGTTCGCCCAGCTTCCATTTGTTCGTCAGGATTCCCCCATCAAGGGTTGAGGCACAAGCCTCAAGAACCCTTCCGGACGCTGCCTCGTCCATGTAACACTTTTTCACCCACCAGAATTTCCTGGGTACGTCCGAACCTGTGGCGCCCTTCGGGAAGTGGACGGCAGTAAGCAGATGGGCGCCTAGCACCTCTTCCGCACTCGACGGGTTGTTCTCTAGGGTTTGGATGATCTTGGCGTTATCGTCCATGATGTGACGCACATATTCGTCGCAACGCCTGGCGCCGGGAACAACTTCCACGCCTATTGGGTCACGCTTCAGGTCTGGGTCGCCGTCAGACGTAAACATTGCTTTGAGCTCGAGCAAAAGTCTCGCTGACTCTGGCTCCGTACTTGTGTCCAAAACTGCGATATCCGTGCGGTTCCATTCACGCGAAACGACGAAACCATCCTTCTCCAACTGCCTGTGGAGCGCAAAGGCGAGCTTGTCCCGGATCTGTCCTTCTATCTTGGAGGTCAACGCGTAATACGCAAGCTCTCCGGGACCGTGCCATTCCTTATCAAGTTCCCGAACCGTCGAACTTACACAGTCATAGACCTGAAGCGATGTCATTTGGTCCAAGTTACCTAGCCGCATCAAGTTTCATCGGCAGCTGAGCGGTGTTGCCGAGCTTTACCTTCCGCCTCGATAAACCCTAATCCTGCTGGGATCTTCATAATCGAAAACCAATGGTTTTTCTCGGCCGGCTTCGACATCGGCCTTCGAAATGTAGATAGAAGCTCGACCGCCCCGCCTAGCTCTAACGAGGAGAGCACTTAGGACCTCCTGAAGTGCGATGACCTGACTCACTAGGTTTTCTTCACGCGTCATTGCGTTAAGTTTGTCATGTTCCACACTTCCCAAGCTTTGCCTATAAAGCGCGATAGATGCGCGGCGTCCGCTGCAAGCTCCTCAAGTGTCATCAATGAGGCTTGACCGAAAGGTCGGTCCCTCGCTTTCAGAGACGAGAGACTTGACCGTGAGCTGAAACCAATCACTCTCGCTGGCACTTCCCAGCGGTTAGGTCTGTGTCTTTTTCGGGGTTCTCCATACCCGACACAAGCCTTTCCCTGGCTCTGCCCGCTTTATTACTATTCGACTCAACAAGACGCAAGTCCTCTATCCGAGTCGCATATCGAGCTGAGCGTTGTAAACGCGCCAGAATCCTTGCGCCAAAGCAGGCTAGGTATCTGACCACCGCAATGATTATCTCCTACCAGCCCGGCCGCTCACCCCTGGGCCTCAGACCAAACGGGTAGGGCGGTTGTATACTGCCCAAAATATGGATGCAAGGAACCGAAGGCTCGTCTGCTCTTGTGCATTGCTCACCCTGGTCATAGCTGTAATTTCCTGCGGAGGCGGCGGGGGAGGCGGGGGAGGGGCGACTAGCCCCACGAGCGGGTCGACTTCGGGAACCGGAAGCAGCGGAACTACTTTCCGCATCGTCAGACTACAACAACCAACCGGGGCGAACTATGACGGTGTTTCTGATATTTCGGCAGATGGGTCCACACTTGTGGGCTCCGCTAGCGGTCAAAACGGCACAGCGCCATATATTTGGAACAATCAGGGCCTAGCAACTGCTGTCGATCTTTCGAAACTAGGGAGCGAGGGGGGGATGGCTGCCGTTTCATCCGACGGGAATGCTGCAACCGGGGGGTTGCGGCAAGAAATTGGTTTGCCGTTCTTCTGGACAAAGGGGGCTGGGGCTGTCACCATTCCCCCGCCCCAAAGTTCAAGTGTTTCTCCTTCGAATTATCGGGCGTTTATAACGGGAGATGGCGGAAGGGTCGTCGGAACCTTTACCATGACGGACGGGAGCACTAGGCCCTTCTCGTGGGCACCGGGCGACGCTAATAGCGTTCTTCTGCCCCTGCCCACCAACACGGTTGTTCTCGCGATGACCCCTGATGGCAGGCACCTTGTATTGCAAGAGTCTAACATCATTAGTCTTTGGACGGATAACGTCCGTGTGGCGGGACTAGAAGGACAACAAATTGTTGTCTCTGGAATAACACCCGACGGTAACCACATTTACGGGCAGGCCTTTATCGCCGCAAGTCCACTCGTAAGGCAAGGTGTTCTCTGGACGAGTTCGGGGGGCGTGACGGGCTTGCGTGTGCTGGATTCAACGTCCACGTCACCATACAGTTATGCCACGAGTTCAAATGCAGATGCTTCAGTTCTGGGCGGCTTTGGCGGCGCACAGAATGCCGCCAACATGCAGGGGATTGTCTGGACGAGTTCCGGACCTCAAGGTGTCAAAGAGTATTTAGTAGGTAAAGGGCTAGGCTCGGAACTAGACGGATGGATTGCCCAATCATGTCGGATCGGACCCGATGGGCGATCCTTAGTCGTATCAGCGGTAGCGGCAACGGACCCCACGAAGTCAGCCGCGTTCCTAGTCAGTTGGTAGATTCCCGCTGCAGGGCCCTGTGAACGAGCAAGCATCCACAGAGATGACAGACGACGAAGCGATCTCGGTGTTAGAGGGCAAGGTGATCGCGCCGGACAGATACTTCGAGGCTATTCAGCACCTAATCAATACCGGCCTCGCTTGGAAGGCTTGTGATTTCTCGTATGAAGAGGCCGCAAAAAGAGCCTTGCGTCAGGGCCGCGTGATGCTTGGACCCAGGTCACGCACCGACAGGCGCGGAAGAGAAATGCCGAGAAGGAGTGAGGTGGTCGAAGGGGCACCCGGCTCTTACGAATTTGTTGTGACGAACATTGGAAAAGAGAGGGCGGACTGTCTCGCCAGCATGGACAGCCATATGGGCGGCAGGCTCGTTAATTGCCCGAACTGTAAAGGCACAGGCATGGTTCTCCCGCCTAACGACGATCCCGGCGAGGATGATCATTGGGCACCATTTACTGGCCCAGAAATTGATTGCCCTACGTGTGTCGGCACTGGCAAGCTCTCACAGGGCGAAAAAAGAGAATACAAAGAAGGTGAGGATCATTCCGATCGAATCTGCATCATCACCAATCTTGAACTTTGAGGCGCAATGTGAAGATAGTGATTCCAATCCTAAGCGGGCGGCCCATTCGAATTGAAAGCGGACAAAATCTGGATTTTGTTGCAATTGGGATGGTCGAGATCTGAAGTTTCACGATCTACCAAGAATCGGTCCGGCTCAATCTCAACGTCTTGCGACTCATTGAGGTGACAGAAAAGGACCGGACGCGTCTGGGACGGCTACCTCGTCGCACACCGGTTCTTAAGTTCTTTAGAGTCTCTGGACATGCCGGGCGATATCCAGGGGTCAGTTTGTGGCCGGGACTGCTCCACATGATGTGTCTCGATGCCGTCCGTCGTGCTCGTTTCTGGCCTCCGAGCTTGCAGCCATCGTGGCCGGACCCGCACAACCCTAATCAACCTTTGCGAAAGCGTGCGGCAGTATCTGCGCATCGGCGCACAAACTCGGTTGAGTGTGGCAGGCCCAAAGATCTCGCCTCCTCTGCCGCATACTCTGCCAGCTCAGCCAGCTCGCAGACGGTGAACAGGTTTGCAAGCGCCTCCCTATTCCGCTTCTCTGCGTCTTGCGGGCGCACCGCGGTGAAACGTGAGAAGCCCACGAGAGACTTGACGATCGACAGCCTGACCTCCGCAGCGATATCGTTCGGATCGGCAGCCCACACCACCTTGCTTGTGAGTTGGCAAGCATGGTAGAAGAGCATGCGAGGCTCATACGGCCAATCGCTTAGCTGTTCGAGATATTCGGTGGCGGCGTCGTTCGCGCTCGCGAGCAGGTGCGATAACGCCAATAACTGCGAGGGAGTCGGCCGGTTTGCGGTATCGAAATGGCTGAACTCCGAAAGGCCCACTTGCGAAGCTAGGGTGTGAATCTGCTTCACGAATGGCAGCAACTTGGGGAACTCATTCTCCTGTCTCATTGGACCTTAGGCTCCAGCGCTAAGGATTCGTTTATGCATTCGCGGCCTACCCTGCTTTTCGACTCGCGAATAGGATTAGGAAGGATTCGTGCGGGAGACATTGTCAGAATTCATCAACTGGGCTAAACCGGCTCCCAAACATTGGATTTAGGCGCGAATTTACAAAGGCCTCCAGAAGATTCAGCAACAGCGGCGAATGGTGGTCCTGGAGGACGAGCTTTGCTCGCCAAACATTCTGCTCAAGCCAGCCGCCAATATCCGCCGTATTTGGAGAGGAACAGTCGCTCGGCCAAAATGGGCTCGCCTTTGATTCGACGTGCTTCAGAACGTGACTCGCAAGCATTGGTACAGCGTAGCCCCTTTCGTCGTGTTCATGAGAGGGCCTTGACAAAACCTTCGGGATTGCCCTGCCAACCATCAAACAGCTGTCGGACATTCCAAATACAAATACCGCCATCTGACCAACGGAAAGAGCATCGGGCCCCACATGAGGCGGCGAAACAAACTCGGTCTGGACCTCACTTGGCTTGATCGGAAAGCCTGCGAAGGCAACAAATGAGCAGAAGTCTTCGACGATTTCGTCAAAACTAGCCCGGTCCAACATATGGCTTGTCCACACCAGTTCAGCTCGATGCCCCGAGCGCCCAAACACAAGTGCGTTCTGGCCGTATTTCTTCGCAAGTCTTGCAGCGTCGGCACGAGTTATGCCTGCGACCAAGAAGCTTGGTTCTGGGGGCCATTCGCCGTCGTCGCCAACGCCTTTTCCTGCCGCAAATTTCAGTGCGAGTTGCTCCAAGTCTGACTTCAATTGTTGCGTTCTCTGCTCGTTTTCGGCGACGGATAACGGTGCGGATCGTGGATTGCAGGCCGTGATGAACGCCCACGCGTTTGCGTTGCTGCCCGCCAGCCAGCGGTCGAGTTCGGAACTACTTTGACCAATTCTAATACTGGCCGGGCCGACTTCGGCGAGATGGACCAAATAGGTCGTGTTGCAGTAAGCCGCTCTGAGCTCGTCGATAGGATGCATAGCCTAATGCTACTCGGGCGCACGCCAAATACAAAACAGCCCGCCCCGCCTCCATTTCTGGAAAGCGAGACGGGCAAGAATTGAGCCGGTGGAAGCACTCGGCTAGCGGACGCCGGTTATCACACGCTTGCTAACGCCGTCACTTTCAAAGGTCGCCGCCGTGCCGCTGGTGACACTGAACCCGGGCTGTAACTCACTAAACGTGTTTAGGCCGCTCGCGTTCTTCACGCGTTATGCGGTCTCTGCGGGATTTACTGCGGGATTGGTCAAGCTTTTAGAGCCTATGATTTTCGGGACCTCGACAGCATTGTCCCCAGGAGAATGGAGAATGTAGAATGGAGAATGGAGAATGGAGGCGCCCCTTGCTCCGGTTTGGGCCACAGTGCTACGATTATCTTTCGCAAACGCTTCGGGTGGACCTCGTGCCCGCCCGAGCATACGAGTCGCTGTGTGGAGTGCTCGAAGACACCCGGCAAAGCTTTGAGGTGCTTAGCCGTCAAAAGCAGGAGATTGCTTGACCCAAAGTTATTGGAGTAACCCGGTGACCGGGCTGCGGAGTCAAATACCGTTGCTTTAATCTGCAACCGAAGTGGGCTCCAGTCCCTAAGGCGTTATCGTCGCTAAGATGTCGACGATCTGGGACTGAGTGAACAAAAGGTCGCACCAAGCCTGCAAGATGGCATGGATAGCTCCAAGCTGTTCTCGCTCGCCATCTATGCCCTCGATGATACTGGCCAGACTCCTTCGGACGATGAGCAAGGTGTAAGGATTGCCATTTCCTGGCTCGCCAAGGAGTTGCGCGACAGCACCTGTTGCTTGAAGCATTTGGCGTTGTTCCTTGAGGACCGTCAAGACGCCCTGACAGTTCTTATTTCGCGTAGGATTTGCCTCGATCCGCAGCATTAGATCAACACTGGTATTTGGTTCAAGGAGTTTCACTTGGTGATCCCTGCCTGAATAGAGAAAACCGAGTGTTACGAGCGGACTCTTGATTTCCCAAGCCTTTAGCGAATACTCGATGGCTACGCGACCCCATCTGTCTCCAATATCGTAATCCTGACAAACCTCAAGTATCGATTCAATGGGGTAATCCACACGCAGTTTGTTTGCGTAGCGCTTCAACTGCTCTTTGAAGCCATCGCTTTCGACAAAAGCTTTCATGCGATCCTTGGAAATAGCAGGCCCTGGACTCAAATCATTCGCCTCCATAAACTCCAGAAATTCTAGCAAAGCTCGACTTTGGCCCGCTCTCTTCTCCCTAGCTCCCAGAGAAGACATGCATCGATAGACGTCCTCCCAAAGGAAGCAAGGAATTTGAAGGCCGACGGCACCTAAAAGTTGTTTCGGGCTCCTGCAGACAAAGGCTAGTTGCCGAGGTTCCCCGTCACTTAGCCCACTGTAGGTCAGCACTTGATGGCCGTTGAAGGGGGAATGCCATTTATGCTCGCAGAGCAAGGAAATCTTGCGACCGTCAGTAGAGATGCCGTCAATTCGCAGATCAGGATAGACGGACCTTTGCTGGTCGGCATGAAACTCTGCGCCACGGGTCAAAACCCTCCAGTGATCGCTTTGCGTTTCAACTCCCAGGATCTCTGTAACCCAAGCGTCCGCTGCTCCTTCCACCGTCTTCAGGACATATGCAAACGCCTCAGATAGAAAATTTTCCCTCGGGACTACCCGATCTCGAGGGTAAAGGCCAAAGAGCGAAATGAGCAAATTTGGCGACACATCTTCCATCGCTCTCTCCGATATTGGGTTTGAGGTTTCCATCAAGAAATCCGGTTGGTAGCAGGGTTGGTATCAATCGGTAAGGAGAGAGTGGGATTCGAACCCACGAGCCATCTCTGGCTAACGGTTTTCAAGACCGTCGCGATCGACCACTCCGCCATCTCTCCGCGAAGCGCGTAGTTTACTGGGTCACGGGTAACAGGTGACGGGTCACGGGTGACAGCAAAGCTTGCACTTGGGGCGCAAAGGCTGGCATTTTCGGACTTGGGGAAAGCGTTGACCTGCGGCTGAGACATCGCGCCGTTGAGTTCTTCCGTCGGCGCTATTTGGTGGCCCCGGAACCCCCATCCCCAGCCCTTCCCCCTCTCCCGGCACAAAACATCCGGGACAAGGGGAAGGAAGTCTGGACGCCGGCTACCCAGGACACCCAGTAGAATCCGCCCATGGACTTTGGATTGCAGGGAAAGATTGCGATGGTGGCGGCGGCGAGCAAGGGGATTGGGCTCGCGATTGCTCAGGAGTTGGCGAACGAGGGCTGTCTAGTTTCCATTTGTGGGCGCACGGAAGAAACACTGGAGGCTGCGGTCGAGCAGATAAACGGAGAAGCGAGGCCGTACGTGGTTGACGTTAGCAGCCAAGAGGACCTCGCCTGGTGGGTCAGCGAGACTAAAAAGGATATGGGCGTGCCCGACATCCTCATCACCAACACCGGTGGCCCGCCCGCGGGCGCCTTCCCGGAAATGACCGATGAACAGTGGCAATCTGGAGTCGATTCAACCCTGCTCAATGTCATCCGCCTCAGCAGAATGCTGCGAGACGACATGATCGCAAAAGGTTGGGGCCGCATTGTTCACATTACATCTCTGGTCGCCAGAGAGCCGAACGATATCCTGCCCATCTCCTCTACCCTCAGAGCAGGCCTCATGGCCCTCACCCGAGTCCAAGCCACCGACCTCGCGCCGCACGGCATCACCGTGAACTCCGTGCTGCCCGGAAACACCCTTACGGACCGGCAAAAGCACCTTCTTGAAATCCGGGCCCAGAAGGAGTCGATCTCCGAAGAGGAAGCTCTCACCAGACAAGCATCCTCCATACCCATGAAGCGCCTAGCGCAACCATCCGAAATTGCGGCTGCGGTGGCGTTCTTGTGTTCGACAAGGGCGTCTTATGTGACGGGAATTAACATGCTCGTCGACGGGGGCGTGACGAAGACGGTTGGGTGATCGCTTCGCGGTAAATGGTAAATGGTAAATGGTAAATCGTAAATCGTAAATCGTAAATCGTAAATCGTAAATCGTAAATCGTAAATCGCGCGGAGCGAAGCTGGTTCGAGATGTGATACTCCAGTGGCTCGGTCCGGCGATTTACAATTTACGATTTACGATTTACGATTTACGATTTACGTCCAAAACTACGCCGCCCACTGTTCGCCCTCATGCTCGTCATCGAGCCTGAGTAGGCCGCGGAAGATGGATAGGTCCATCACGATGCCGATGACTTCCGTGGCGTTGCCATTGTCGTCCGTGGCACGTTGTGCCACTGCGCGAGCGGGCTTCGTGGTTCCGTCCGGCATTACGAGGCGAAAATCGATGCAGAGGTCCATACCCTCGATGGCGGTCTTTCGGGCTTCTAGTTGGAACTGGTTACGGTCCTCTGGATGAATGCGCTCCATCCACTCGTCCATCGTCGGCGGTGCGCCACGGGGGAGCCCGAAAAGCTCAAAGGCGTCGTCGGATACGACGATCAAATTGGTCAGACAGTCCCACTGCCAGGTGGATGCTCTCGCGGCCTGGAGAGCGAGACGAAGGCTCCGGTGTGTCCGGCGGCTGATTTCATCCTTTCGCTTCTGGTCGGTGATGTCGATCGTCACGCCGACCATGTGTGTGGGATTACCCTGTGCGTCGTATTGAACGGCGCCTCGCTCTTCAATCCACCGCACCTGTCCATCGTCCCGCACGATCCGCATTTGGACGCCCTCCATCGGGTTGCCGTTTCTCGCTTGCTCGATGGCCTCTTCGCTGAGATGCCAGTCATCGGGATGGATTGCCTTGAAAAATGCGTCTGCCGTGTTCTCAATGCTTCCGAAAATGCTGTCGATATCGCCCATGCGGAGGACTTGGCCGCTTGCGTAGTCCCAAATCCACGCGATCATGCCTGTGGAGGAGAGTGCGAATTTGAGTTGCTCCTGAGCCCGCCGGAACGTCTGCTCAGCATTTCTGGTCTCCGTTACATCGCTCGCAAATCCCACCACGTGGCTCGGGTTGCCGTCCTCATCCCAGGCAAACAGCGAGGCGCAAGTATGAACATGGCGCCACGTTCCGTCTTTGGCCTGAACTCGTCGATCCGTTTCCACCAAGTCCCCTTTGGACATGGAAGTGTATTGAGCGATCTGATCCGGAAACTTGGCCAGGTCCTCCGGATGGAGGATCGTAGGCATGAGGTTTGGCCCGAGCTGGTGAACTTCTTCGTGGCTGTAACCCAGGTTGGCAAACTGCATTCCGCGGATAAAAACGCTACGCGACTCCTTGATATCGAACAAGAACACGCTCCCTGGGAAAGTGTCCAAAAGGGATGCGGCCAAGGGTCCCGTCGACAACGCTTCCGCGTCAGACCGAGCGATGGTGCATGTTTGAACGACCAAGCCGTCTTCCATGGCTAGAAAGGCATCCACGGCTAGGTCGCTGGCGTCTTTCGCGCGTTGAATGAAAAGGCCGCTCCAGGTCTGCCCCGATTCCAAAGTAGCCAATACCTCTTCGAATGGCTCCGGCAGGCCGCTTGGAATGAGCTCGAAAATGTCTCTGCCGAGAGCTTCTTCTGCGGTCCAGCCGTACAATGCAGTAGCCCCATCATTCCACTCAAGGATGTCGCCCCCGTTTGTGCAAGTGATTCTCGCGCCATTGCCGTCCGCCATGTTAAAGCCCACCATCCTTTGTTCTCGGCTTATTTCCAATGATTTCCAGCCCTACGCGCAATAACTGGCGTACCCTTTCCAGATAAGACGCAAGAACCCGGCAAGCCTGTTGGGTCTTTGTAACTCGGATTTCGGATTACGGACGGTGTTCGGAGCGCAGAACGGGGAAATCACCCGGCCCTGAGCAGATTCCGAGATCCGAGATCCGAGATCCGCGATCCGCGATCCGGAGGGCTCTTCCTGCGGTATACAGCGAGCGTCCATGCGCAAAGCCCCTATCTGCTCGATTATTGCCGTCGCCCTTCTCGCTCCGTCTCTCGTTCATGCAGACAACGGTTGGGCGAAGTTCGCCTCGGGCCCCGGTGCAAGCGGTTTTCTTGCCGCTGGCGTCCTTCTGCCGTTGATACGCGATCGTTCCGCGGGCCGAGAGCACACACTCCGGGCTCTTGACTCGTTGACCGTGAGCCTTGCTCTGTCAGAAGCATTGAAAAGCGTCACCCATGTCAAACGCCCCGACTCCAACGAGCACGACAGCTTCCCCAGTGGCCACGCGACGGCCGCCTTTTCGGTGGCGGCCATGGAAAGCAACTTCCATCCGAAGGAAGCGCCACTCTGGTATGCGGGCGCAGCCGCGATCGCCGATTCCCGTGTCGTCCTCCATCGCCACCGCTGGTCTGACGTGATCGCCGGTGCCGCGCTTGGCTATGGGACGTCGCAGTTTGAGTTGGCGCGCAAGAAGGGGATACTGATCCAGCCATGGATGGATGTCAGCGGAACTGTCGGCTTCCTAGCCTGTGGCAAATTTTAACAAATTGGCGATCCGGTTTGGGAGTGCGAGAGCTTGCTCGCGCTTTTGCCCGTTTCCACCATTCACAGTGTTTGGAATATGCGCCGTCGGATTTAGGTCTGGGATTCTAAACGCACCGCCGATAGGAAGAGCGGCGAAAGCGCGTGCAAGAGCACGCGCACTCCCAAACCGGACCTCATAATGTTCGCAGGTGAAGTCAACGAATCTAAATGTGGGCTGGGAGTTTCAAGCCCCCGACGGCCAATGGAAGTCTGCAACCGTGCCCGGGTGCATTCACACGGACCTCCTCGCTCACAACCTGATCGAGGACCCGTTTGTAAAGCAGAACGAATCCAAATGCCAATGGGTTGACGAGCGAGATTGGTCCTACCGCTGCCGCTTCACCTGGAATCCAAACGACTCGATTCCGCACCGACGTTTGCGGTTTGAAGGGCTGGACACGATCTGTACCGTCTTCCTTAATGGCCAAGTCCTGGCCGACACCGACAACATGTTTGTGCCTCTCGACCTCGACGTTTCTGAAAAGCTAGAGCCTGGTGAGAATGAGTTAAGAATCGAGTTCCAATCTGCCCCTCGCGTGGGGCGGGAGCGAAAGGCCGCTTATTTTGCGGAGCAAGGGCTGGCCGATGATACACCCAACTTCGACGAGCGAGCTTTCGTGAGGAAGGCCCAGTGTATGTTCGGCTGGGACTGGGGCCCCCGCCTCGTCTCGTGCGGTATCTGGAAGCCCGTTTGGCTAACGGAGTTTGATGAGCGTGTTGATCCAGTTTCACCGCGAGCGAGACTCTTGGAAGATGGGCGTGGAGGAGTTGAGATAGATTCGTACCCACCCGCTTTGGGCAAACCCGTTCGTCATGTGATCATACGGTCTGACGACTCGGGGGAAAATGAATTTCTCGATGATGCCGGCTTTTTCATCAAGAGTCCCGATATTTGGAGCCTCGACGCCCCAAATTTCTACCACGTATATACGAACCGATTTGCCGACTATTCGGAGCAAGAACTGCTGGATCAAACCCACGTGCGTTTTGCGATTCGATCTCTCAGGCTCATTCAAACACCAGACCAGTTCGAAACCAGCTTCGAATTCGAGCTAAACGGCGGTCGCCTCTACGCCCTCGGCGCCAACTGGATTCCTGAC
>JANYLD010000098.1 GCA_025363835.1 Armatimonadota bacterium | reverse complement strand
GACACGACCGGGAACGATAAGTATCTAAGCGACCCCGCTCTAGCAACGCAGGCCTTGGCTTCCTGGCCGGGCCGAAAGGATACGGGAATGACACCGGGTCCGGCGGGGGCGTTCATGGGTTACTCGTTCTTGTTCGATCTTAAGGGAGATGACATTTACCGGTCTGCGCGGTGCGGGCTTGGCTCGGGACGGCTAGGGGTTGCCGTCTTGGAGGATGCAGGGGGGAATGATGTGTATGACGGGTACGCGGATTCACTAGGATTTGGAATGTTTGGGGAGGGCATTCTGGAGGATATGGGTGGAAACGACACTTACAATGGCTTCACCCAGGTGGAAGGAGTCGGGCAAACGGCCGGATTCGGGGCGTTGATCGACCATGGCGGGAACGACGTGTATGTAGCGAACGACTCCGTGATCGACTTCCCCTCCGCTCAGAGCGACAAGCACAATGACTCGATGTCCCAGGGCGCCGGCAACGGGACAAGGCGGGACTATTTGGATGCGCACCAGTTGGCGGGCGGGATCGGTCTGCTGCTGGACACGGCGGGCGATGACAAATACAGTGGTGCAGTGTTTGCTCAGGGCGTTGGGTATTTGGAGGGGATTGGGATCCTGCGGGATAAAGCAGGGGCGGACACGTACAACGGAGGCTGGTACGTGCAGGGCGCGTCCGCGCACTTCGCGATTGGATATCTGCAGGATGACCAGGGCGACGACCATTACGCGGCGACGATGAACATGGCCCAGGGAGCGGGGCATGATTTTGGCGCCGGGTACTTGATCGATCTGGCTGGCAATGACACGTATTTGGCCCCAAATTTGAGTCTGGGAGCGGGGAACGCGAACGGGATCGGGCTGTTCTTGGATGCGGCGGGTGACGACAGCTATACGACCTCAGGAATTACCCTCGGAGAAGCCGGAGACTCGCCAAAAGGGAGTCTCCGTGAGCGGGCACTGTGCCTCGGCGTCTTTGTGGATTTAGGCGGAAATGACACGTACCCGGCCGCGTTGCCTTGGGCCAAGAATGGAAAAACTGAAGTGAATTGGACGGGCAAGGCGCGGGTCCCGGAGGAGAGCCAATTAGGCGTGTTTTATGACCGTGGTTAGTTCGCCTTTTCCTTCAAAACTATGCTGATGCGGCCGCTTCGTTCTAGAGTGCCTAGGGCGACTTTTTCCACGTCTTCGGTGCGACCATTCAGGCGCATTTCGGAGAGAAGGTCGGCCATCGTGATGTCGTGGTTTCGCATCTCCACGTGGTCGACAACACCGTCCTTGACAAGAGTCTCGAAGGAACCTTTTACGACTTTGCCGAACTTGTGGGACTGGGCGGTGAAGTGGGCGAAGATGCGTTGGAGGGCGACGAGGACGAGGCCCGCCACGAGGGTAGAAATGAGAGTGGCGCCTCCGTTGACGCCCCGACTGAGAATCGAGCCAAATGTGATGACCATGACGAGGTCGATGGCGGTTGCCTGAGCCATGAAGCGTTTCTTGGCCATCCGAACGTAGGCGACAGCCACCACGAAGACAATAGCGGCCCTAATGGCGACGGCGACCGGCCCGGCTTCGCTTCCTTGGGCGATGAAGATGTCATGCAGAAGTGAGTGACTCGATTCCATGTCCGAAGGATGGCTCAGTGAGCCGGACTTATGTTTAGCTCCATTCTCGCCGCTCGGCTTCAACGTGGCTGCAGCCGGTAGACTGCCGTCCGCCTATGATCGAGGAGGGCGACAACCGCCAGAGCTTTGTGCCAGTGGTCACGTGGACCATTGTGGCGCTGAACGTCCTCATTTACATATGGGACCGGCAGGGGCATGTTTTTGGGTCTGAGGTGGTGTTTGCAGATCTTGTGATGCGGCCTCGCGAGGTCGTCATCGCCGCACTGGCGGGGCCCGATCGGTTCCCTCTCGTGACTCTGTTTACCTCCTTGTTCCTGCACGGAAATCTAGGCCACATTTTTGGCAACATGGTGTTCTTGTTGGTGTTCGGTCCGGGAGTCGAACGGGCGTTGGGAGCGACGCGATTTGCGATCTATTTTTTCTTTTGGGGATTGGTCGCTTGGGCCGCTCAGGTTTATGTGGACCCGACCTCGATGGTGCCAATCATAGGCGCTTCGGGGGCGATTGGCGGTGTGTTGGGTTGTTATTTCTTGCTGTTTCCTACCAAGAAAATAGACCTTTTGTTCATTCCGTATGAAATAAGCACCTGGATACTCCTCGGATTGTGGTTTCTTTATCAAATCTTCAGCCCCACGGAAGGGGTTGCGAACTGGGCTCACGTGGGAGGGTTTATGGCTGGCATGGCCTCGGTGCTTATCGCAGGCGGCCGTGTGAAACTCCTTCGCGGGAGGACGGATCTGGAGCCTGAAACTGTATGAAGTCTCGAACTTTTCCCTTATGGATCTGGGCTGTTTCCGCCCTTACCGCTCTTCTTTCCCTCTACTCCATCGTGAAACGCCACGAGGCCGAGGCCGCCAACCGCTCCGTCGCAATCGCCGTGGAGATGGACAACGTGCAGTCGCTGGCCGCCTCACAGGGGATCACCGTGCCATCTGCGCTGGCCCTCCTGAAGAAGCAGGGATTAAGGGCGGTGGTCGTATCCGAGGACAGCGTTGCGTCCCTAATCTCGGAGGGGCGCATGGCGGAGGTGAAAGGCCATCTCACCGTTTTGGACCCGGCGGTTGCAGCCCGAGTGCAGCGCGGGGACGCAATTAGGCTTAACGGTATGGACCCTTCCCTCGCTCCGGTTTGGTACGCGCGAAGCGTGCTTATAGGGATCGATCCGACCGAGTCGAAGATGATCACCGACCAAGGAATGACCGTTATCGCGCGATGTTCCAACGTTCTTGGGGCGACAGAGGCTTATATCAAATCGACCCTGGAATGGGCGCATGAGAATGGGGCGACGGTCTTCCTTCCGGAAGGCGATCAGGTGTTGGGCCGCCGCGACGATCTGAATACGACAGTCGACACTTTGAGACAGCTCAACATGCTTTACGCCACCGCGGAGTTTGCGAAGATCAGCGGTGACGACAATGTCGTGCAGATGGCGCCAGATCTCGTTGTTCGCCTCCATGCGGCTCAAAACGCAGAACTTGACAAGATGAGCATCGACGACGTGGTTGAGCGATACAGCAAAGCTGCGAGAGAGCGCAACATGCGGATCCTGCTCATCAGGCCGATGAGCTTGGCAGGCAGTAAGCCTGTCGACGATTTTGGCACTTTGATCGGGGCTGTCCGAACGAAAGTCGAACAGGAAGGAGGAACGATGGGTGCGCCGGGACCGTTCCGAAGCGCCGGCATGCCGCGCTTCTTTCCGGTTCTGATTGCCCTTACCGTCGTGCCAGTGGCCTACTGGATTGGTGCCGTCCTAATTCCGCTTGCCTGGGGCGGCCCCCTCTGCGGGATCCTGATGTTTATATTGGCGATCGCAGGAGTCACAAAGACCGGGTCGCAACTCGGCGCTTTGGCGGCGAGCATGGCCTTCCCTACAGCCTCATTGCTCTCGCTCGACATGCGGAGATTGGGCAAAGTGCTTGCCGATTTTCTTGTCACGACCGCGATGTCGCTCGTGGGCGGACTGGCTATAGCGGGCATGCTCAACGACCTGCCTTATTACATCCGCGCCGAACAGTTTCCAGGAGTCAAGATTTCCGTCTTTGTGCCTCTGGCAATCGTCGCCTTTTACTACTTCTTTAGCCTGACGAGGGGCAGGGATCAGATCAAGAGCCCTATCACATGGAGCACGGCAATTCTCGGGATGGTGACATTGGGAGCGCTTGCCTTTATGATTGCGCGAACCGGGAACGATTCTCCGACTGGAGTGAGCGGGACCGAGCTTGCTTTCCGAAACATCTTGGACCAGATCCTTCCAGTTCGGCCACGCACCAAAGAGTTTCTCGTGGGCCATCCTGCTCTGTTCATAGGGATTGGTCTTCTGGCATACATCAAGGGCAACAAGGAGCGGATGGAGAAGCTCGGATCTTGGGCGACCTTGGCCCTCATGGTCGGTGCAATGGGGCAGACGGACATCGTGAACACGATGTGTCATCTGCACACACCGGTCTATCTCAGTCTGCTTCGAATCGCAGAAGGAATGGTCTTAGGCAGTATCATCGGGCTCGTGCTCTGGATGATCGTCAAACGCATTCTCGTCCGAACTCCAACTCATGCATAAGCTGCTTCTTGCCGGATATATCGGGTGTGGCAACCTGGGCGATGACGCGATTGCCGTTGGCTTTATGAACGCGGCCCATGAGGGTGATTACGACCTCATGATGTTGAGCGGCAACCCGGACCTGACTTATAACCAATACAAAGTTCACTCGATCCCGCGCAGAGACGGTGGGGCGGTGGACAAGGCGATCGACGCGTGCGACGTGCTCGTTTTCCCCGGCGGCAGCATCTTCCAGGACGTGACAAGCGTTGGGAGCGTGGCCTATTATTCCAAGTTGGTCAAGAAGGCGAAGTCGAAGGGCAAGAAGGTTGTATTGCTTGGACAAGGAGTGGGCCCGCTGAACACATTCTTTGGCAAGAGGCTGGCCGCGTCAGCATTTCGGGCCGCGGATGTGGTCACGGTGCGAGACCCCTCTTCCCTTTCCGCCATCAAGGCTCTGGGTGTTCACAGGCCCGTCAAGGTTACTGCGGACTGCGCGTTCTTGATGGCAAAGCCTAATAACACCGGCGACACCGGCAGCTTCCAGGTGGGCAACATGCGCACCGTTGGAATCTCGGCGCGGCCACACGGCGGCAAAGGCGAAGTGGTCGCCCTTTTTGGGGAGCTTTGCCAACTGCTCTATAAGGCAAATTTTCTACCCGTCTTGATCGAGATGGATAAGAATGAGGACGGGCCACTCATTCAGGAAATCAGCAACTCACAAGGCGGCAAGATCCCCGACGTTAGAAAGCTGAATAACCCGATTCAGGTTCAGGAACGGATTTCCCGGATGGAGGCGGTCATCGCCATGCGGCTGCACGCGGGGATCCTTGCAGCGACGGTCGGCGTTCCTCCGATGATGGTTAGCTACGACCCGAAAGTGGACGCATTTGCCCGGCAACTTGGCATCGGCAATGCGGTGCAGTTTAAGGGAGCGACGGCTAAACGGATATTCGAAGACTTCACTCGTTTCATGAAGGATCGAGACCGAAACGTAGCCATTATCGAGAAAAAGCGAGACGAAATGTCGGCTGCGGCGTTAGAAAACATTGTCGTTTTGCGCGAACTCCTGCGATAAAACATAATTGGTTCCGTCTACCAATTTGAATCCTGATGGTCTATTCACGAGCCTCGGCGAGCGTTTTCTTGGCGTTCGTGGCGACCTTTGCCTCTGCGAGCGGCGACTCGTGGGGGTGGCTGACCGACAACCTTATTAAAAAGATTTTCATCTCTGGCCAGCGTCAGATCGGTCTCCATTTCATGCACGTTTCTGGGGACAAGCAGGCCTTTCGGGACCTCAATTACTCGGGCTTGGGCGGCCGAAGGTTTACCGACACCGGAAATGTTTCAATCGACGGCCGAAGCGTGCTGGGAGTTTTGAACTTCCAGATGCAAATCTCGGATAACCGCTACAGTAATCCTGAAAATCAACGGATGAGCTTGAGCTACGACAAAGGGCCCTACACGATGAACGTAGGCGACATCAACGGGACACTCCTCAATACAAATCCGTTTGCCTCCTTCAGCCGCAACTTGAAAGGCGTGCAGGCAGGCTTCAAGAACGGGCGATTTGCGATGAAAGGCGTTCAAAGCCGTGCTAAAGGGAGCGCGACCACGCTTAGTATTCAGGGCAACAACTCAGTTGGGCCTTACTATTTGCAGAACAGCCGCATAGCCCAGGACACCGTGCAGGTGCAAGTGGACGGGCAAGACGTGCAGCTCGGCACGGACTACACAGTCGACTACGAGATCGGCGCGATCACCTTTATCAAGAGGATTATTCCGCCGACCAGCACGATTGTCGCGACCTACGAGGCACTCAGCATCAATGGAGCGGGCGGCACTGTGCAGGGACTCGGGATGAGTTACGACGCGGGCCGGTTTGGAAAGCTGGGGATTAGCTCGCTCGGCCAGAACCCGGCCGGCTCTCAGGGCCTGACTCAGCGGACGGACCTGTTTCAGGGCTTTGGCGATCCCTCTATTCCTTACACCCTGCAGTTCGAGCCGATGCAATCCATGCCGATTATCGTGAGGCTGCAAGGCATCGTCCAGACAGTAGGCGTTCATTACCGGTTCGACACCCACAATCCAGCCGTCTTCTATTTCCTCTTTCCGGTGCCCGCCACGTCTAATATCGACGTGAGTTACACCCCGGTCCCCGTACAAACCGTGGACGGTAAGCGACACGTCTTTGGCATAGATTACGCGTTGCCGATCGGCGGCAAAAAGGGGATGGGATTGCTGACCTATAGCCAAGCCTTAGGATCGCTGGCGGGACTAACCCCGATGAGCGGAGTGGCCAGACGCATGGGCGTCAGCTATAACCTCGGAGGGCTGCAGCTTCGGGGCAGCTATGAGAACGTGCCGCAAACCTTCGTGGGGATTGAATCGACCGGGTTTCTGAGAAACGAGAAGGCGACCAATTTCTCGGCCCAAACTAGCAAAGGGCCGTTTGGATACGGAGTTACCTACGGTAACAGCCTCATCAGCTCTCGAACAGCGGATGCGGTTGGGAAAGTGCTCTTTTCGAACGCGCGCACGGGAACGACGGATGGCTTCTTTAGCTATGCGCCAAGTACGAATATGTCTTGGCGCCTAGAGAATGTAACCAACACGAGCGATACCACAGCCGGTGTGACCCGGATGAATACGTCTTCCCTTACGAACTCCTGGAAGATCGGCCGCCTGGGAACAAATTTCGGCTACGACGTCACAAGCGGCCGCGGGCCGTTGTCGAATGGAAACGCCAACGTCATGTCCACGATTGGGCTGAACACGCTTCATTTTGGTGCGACGTACAGTGCGGGGGCGGCTTGGAGCATGGGCGCTAATATTGGAGTAAGCCACGTGCAGACCTCTTTGCAGAATGGGGTTGGAAATGATGTCTCACTCAATGCGGAGTACAAGCCGAGCCAAAAGCTGGATGTGCAGTTTATTAGCTCACAAAGTCGATCGGGTGCGCTAGCCGCTTTAGCTGGATTCCAGAACGGCAGCGGGATCGGTTACAACGGGAACGGCTTTACGTCTGGTGTCTCAACCGTGGGGCTGTTGAATTCGGGGGCAGGCGACAACTACCGGTCCAACTTGCTGGCGGTGACGTATCAGCTGTCGCCGAAGATCAATCTGGCGACGCGGCTCAACGACGGCAGTTCGAGCGGATCGATCAGTTCCAACAGCAGCTCGAGATCGATGTCCTTCGACATGGATTGGGATTTGGGACGCGGACATACAACCGGCCTCGCTTTGACGAACAGCCACACAACATTTTTGAGCTCAACAGCGATTTCAAACTCGACCACGGTGGACTGGTTCCTATCAGGGAATCCAAAAGGCGGCCGTTGGTCGTACCGGTTTGACACCAACATGCTCCTATCTGGAGGAACGACGCAGTTTGGTCAGAACAGCTTCTCGTTTGATGGCTTCTTGAACCGAAAGATTAATATGAAGCAACTCGTTGGGATGTCGATGCACACCGGGCGGACGACCGGTTATCTGCCCCAGTTAGAGAACTCCTTCCAACTCTTCCACGAGTATCAGCTCTACCAGAACATTGCGCTGCGCACTGGCTACACCTGGCGCAAGGTCTTAAATAGTGATCCGACGCTGGTGGCCGGACAATACCAGGCGAGCGGCTTGGATTTGAATTTGACGTTCGATTTTGTGCCCTGAAAGGCCTTTGGGAGTGCGGTGCTATAGCACCGCTTTGTCCAAGTCCCTTCAGGGACGCTAAACTCTTCGTAGCAGTTTGCGGTCGACTAGCGCCCTGAGGGCTTGGAAAAAGCGTGCTAAAGCACGGCGCTGCATATAGGCTTTCCTCTCTTGATGCTGAACCTTGAAACTCCAGCTTTGGCGCTTGCCCCGATGGACGGCATCACCGATGCTCCGATGCGGGCCTTGCAGGGGTCGTTGGGAGCATTTACTTATGCAGTTTCGGAGTTCATTCGCGTCAGCAACGAGCCGATTCCCTTAAAGGTGTTCCGGCGTGAAGTGCCGGAGCTCTGGCATGGAGCGAGGACGTTGACCGGCCTTCCGGTCCACGTGCAGTTGCTTGGCGGCGACCCGGAACGGATGGCTTTGTCAGCGGCGAGGGCATGCAAGGCAGGAGCGACCGTGATCGACATTAACTTTGGCTGCCCGGCTCCCACCGTGAACAAGCACGATGGGGGCGCTTCTCTGTTGCGATCGCCTTGCCGCGTGCGAGATGTGGTGGCCGCGGTTCGGACCGCGGTTCCTCGCGACATTCCGGTTTCGGCTAAGTTGCGGTTGGGATGGGACTCGATTGAGACGATTCATGAAACTGCAGCTATGGCGGCGGAGGGCGGAGCTTCTTGGTTGACGATCCACGCTCGGACCAGAGTGCAGGGTTATGCGCCGCCTGTGTATTGGCCATCCATCGGCGAGGTGCGCAGTGCTTTGTCCCTGCCGGTAGTGGCGAACGGGGACATTTGGACTTTCGAAGACTTCTTACGATGCAGGGACGAAACCGGGTGCATTCATTTCATGATTGGCCGTGGCGCGCTGGCAAACCCGGCTCTGCCCCACCAGATTGCTCGAGAGCTGGGGCTGGCGGCGGGACCCGTCTTTCGGACTGATTGGGCAGTTCTCTTCGGAAAACTTGTTGAGTTCATCGGCGATGGAGGTGAGAAGGGACCCCAACGGACGCTGTGCCAGTTAAAGCAATGGATGAAGATCGCCCATCACTATGGTGAGTTTCCTGACTTTGATTTGGTGAAGCAGTCGCAGTCGTTGGACGAGCTGTTCCGTGGCTTGTCTGAAGCGTCCAAGGAGCGATCGCGCGCGATCGCATAGGTTGGACGACGGTTAGGAGGAGGCATTGAGTATCGAGTATTCAGGCTTTTCGTTGTATTCCTCACTTCCTCCATTTGCTTGAATCGCAGTAACCTGAGGAGGTGTTGGATCGTTTTAACTTCGTGAATCGGAGAGTTTGGGTTTTTTCTATTGTGCTTGCGCTTTTTGCTGCGGGCTGTGGCGGCGGGGCGACGAGTCAGCAGGATTTTGGACCTCCGGGCGAGGTTTCGGGAGTTGTGTTTGACACGGGCGGAAACGTGGTTCGAAACGCCAATGTCTCTACTTTGGACGGGTCGGTTACGACAATCTCGAATTCTGCAGGGACGTACATCCTCCACAACGTTCCGGCGAAGGACCTCATCGTACAGGCACAAGTCTCCCAAGGGGGCGTGAACTATGTGGGCGAAAACTTAGCTCGAGTGTTTTCTCAGGAACGGGCAAAGAGTGTCAACATCGTGGTCGCTGCGACCGCCAACTTAGCTTCAGTTCACGGCAATGTGCAGAACACAACGGGCGGCAGCTTGTCCGGAGTGAGGGTCCTCGCGATCGGTGAGAACAACTTGAGCAGCAGCATGGCGCTGACGGACAATCAGGGAAACTTTTCAATCCACAATCTTGAGGCCGGGATCACGTATCAAATCTCAGCCAGCACTCCCAGTTTCCAGTCCAGTGTGACAACTGCGAAACTGAATCCTGGCGAAGATAGGGCATTCGACTTTCAGCTGAACGATGCCACTGGGGTAGGGACGCTTGCTGCGCCAACTAACGTGAGCGCGGTGGCTTGGACCTCCCCAGACGATTCCACACGATCCGTCGGAGCAGCTTCAGCTTACGAGCAGATCAAAAGACTCTACGATCCGAAGCGGGCAACCAGGACGGCTGTGACCCGGTTGACGCCGAGCGGCGACATCGTTGAAATCGATCTTACGTGGAATCCTGCCCCTCCTGATTTCCTCCTCGGATATGGGATCTACCGGGCTCAAGGAGCCGCCGGTGGCCTTGTTGCGGACGATTTCCTGCGCGACCCGCTCGCCCAGTTTTATGCGGACGCCGACTCATCGCTGCAAGAGCAGGCCACTTACAGCTACGCAATGACCTCGGTCAACACGGACCAGACGGAAGGCGCTGACTCGACGCGGGCGGTTGTAAGCACCCTCGGGCCGACGTTCTTGCAGAGCCCGTCCTTTACCCCTTTGACCTTCCATTGGAATACAGTGTCTGGCGCTCAGAATTACGTGGTGTTCCTGTTCGACCAGGAGCCTCGGATCGGAGTGACGTCAATCTGGAACAACGCGGGCAGTCCGGTGTCGGGGACTTCGCTGGCGTATAGCGGCCCTAGCTTGGTACCGGGCCACATTTACTACTACGTGGTGCTGTCCTTGGCGAATAGCAACAACAGTAGGAGCATTAGCCCGGTGGACTCCTTTACCTTTTGATCTCAGGTCTCGGATCTCGGATCTCGGATCTTTCTAGCGAATGCTGTACCTACCAAATAGCAAGAAGAACTTTTCGGGAGGCAATTAGAACTAAGCGGGTGGAGCGGTCCGTCAACCAGTTACTCCTTTGAGTTGAACATCATGCGCCTCCGAGCGCGCGACAGGGAGGGTCTGGTACACCGGGCCCTCCCGCTTTTAATTGTGATGAAGAATATGTCCCTCTAGCTGTAGCATCGCCCTCTGGGCGATGTTTCTCGCTTCTGCTTTCGGCTTGCGCGTAGTTCCGGCGTCGAGACGTATAAGGTAGCTAGAGATATCGCCCAGAGGGCGATGCTATGTTTATTGAAACTCTATTAAGATGAAAACGAGAGCTGCCTTAATCTTCGCCGTGCTGGCATCACTTGTCAGCAGCCTTGCTTCCGCCCAATCGACCATGCTGCGCGTGCCAATCGACGCGACGCGTTCGCGCGATGATGCATTTGCAAAGGCCGACGCGGCGGTAAGGACCGCAGCATGGAACTTTGATCAGCTGACCACGCAAAGCAGGGCGCTCAAGGCTCGCTACAATCCAAAGCTTCAAGGCGTGCCGTTCTTTGTGCCTATGACAGTGCGGTTCACCCAAAACGGCAAGGATTTAACACCGGCGGCACAACAACCCGCGCTCTCCCCGGGCAGCAATGCGATAACGCTGGTCTTTGACACGACCGCATCAGGTGTTTTTCCTTCCGCTTACCAGTCGCTCCTGCAGAGTGTGTTCGCGGCCGCGCAGCCAACGATGAACTTGGTGTTTGGCCCGCCCTCGTCGAACGGTCCGGTGCATGTGGTCAACTTTGACGCATCGATCGGTGACCGGCAAGCGGTGGCCGGGGGCTACTTTGTCCCAGGCACTGGATCGACGCAGCCGGAGATTCGCTTTCCTGTTTATTCGAGTCCGGAAGCAACGGCCGTCAATTTCGTCCACACACTGCTCCTTGCTTACCTTGGCAACGACAGCTACTCGTTCGACGCCTTTCAGGAGGGCTTGGTCCGGGCGGCAACCATGCGCATTATGCGGACACCGGGGGTGTTAGCCTCAGGGCTGGATCCGGCTCAAGTGGAGCTTGTCTTGACGAACTCCTACGACGTCGGTGGATTCTACGAATGGTATAACCAGCCCGGCTTGGAAGGCCCAGATTTCATCGCACCGAACCTATTGACGGTGCCTCTGCCTTCAGGCGGCAGCGTGGGTGGGCCGTATTTACTTCGATATCGAATGGGCGGCTCGGCTTGGCTGAAAGTGCTGGCGCAGTATCCCACCTTTATTGCGAAGCTCAATCAGAAGCTTTATGCGACCCCGTCTCTCGGCTCCAATCCAACCGCGTTAGTATCGGCAGGGCAGGCGGTTATGGATCAGTTGGCGGGAGTGCCGGCATCGACCATTGAGGGCTATTCCTTGTCCAATTGGGTGCTGCGGCAATACATCTTGCACGTCAACACGGTTCGCGGGCAACGGCTGCTGGTTGAGCCCACGCCGATTACGAGCGGGCTTTCGGGCACGGACTTCGGTGTATTCTTGGTCGAAGCCCACTACTTCCAAACCTCGGGGGCGGACAACGAAACTCTGCTCAGCGCGACCTCCTATCCTATCTTTTGGGAGGGCGACATCAGCCCGATCCGCATTTTCCCGAGCGCCCAAGAAGATCGAATGGACATCGCCGGCGCCTACGGAGCAGTGGCGCCGAACCTGCCTGACCTGAATGCGGGCGCGGCTTATCGAGTGGCGGCCGAGATTCCGGTGGGGGACCAGTTGGAGCGAGTCTATCTCCCCGCGGGAGCGATAGCGACGACGACCCATCCGACTCCGAACACGTTCTTTGGAACGGTGATTGGGGCGACGGGGACTTTGCATGTGAAGGCCAGCATCGGAGCCACTACGATTGCGACGGTTCCGGTGGTCAACGGCGCGTTTGGCTTTAACGTGGCGGACGCGAGCTTTCTGAACAATGCCTCTGTTCTGATCCAGGTGGTTCAAACCGCGGGCGGCGTCGATTCGACCATCGCGTCGCGTATCGTGAATAAAGGGCCTGGACCGCTTGCGGTTGATCTTCGCGTTGGGGGCGAGGCGACGTTCAATCCGTTTGGTGGGACATTTCCAGCGGGCCTTTCTGCGGTCGGGATGCCCTTGCAGCCGTACATGGACTATGAGCCAAATGTCTTGCAGACCTCGACAGCATCGACCTTAGTCGCGCGTTACAATCCGAACCGGGGCGCTTTCGACCTGTTCCCTGAGATTGAAGCCTTCCACATCGGGCACGGCTATTTTGTGAACGAGCCGGTAGCCACGATCGCGCATATCCTCGGACGGACCCATCCTGGGATGGCGATGAGCGTCGCCTTGAAGCCCGGCTGGAACATGGTGACCATGCCGAAGATGGTGGCGATGACGACCACCAACATCCAGGTGATTCATGCGGCGGACTTTCCTAACTTCTGGATCAACTCACTGGGGACGGATATTGGGACGGATTACTTCAAGTTCGTGCCCGGTCCGAACGATGCGGGCAGCGGCGTGCCAGAGACAGGCAGTTTTGCCGCGGTGACGGATAATACATTCCAACCGGGCGTGCCCTACTACTTGCGTGTGCTTGATCCGGAAGGGGTCACACTAAACTTTGAGCCCGCCTCGGCCACGACGCCGAACGTTGTAGCGTTGCCTGCGGCAACGGCCCCTGGGTGGAAGATGAATGTGCAGGCGATCTCTTCGACTCGATCTTCGCTCGCCATTATTGGAGAGAGCCCCACGGCAACGGCTGGATTCGATCCAAAGGAAGACAGTGGGCTGCCACCCACGATGGGCGGTCTGCAGGTCGTCTTGCAGGGTACGCAGCCATTGTATAGGGACATGAGGCCCCTCGGAGTGGCCTGGCAGACGTACAAGGTCCACATGGAGGGCCTGACGGCTGGGCAGCAGTACACGTTGAAGCTGACAATGACGCAGGGCAAGATTCCTTACTGCACCTTGTACGATGCGGGAATCAATTACACGCGACCTGCGTGGCCAAGTTCGGCTCCGGTCAGTTATGTGTTTACCGCCAAGGCTGACACGAGGGACTTTACTATTGCAGCGCCGGGGGTGACCCAGTGAAGCGGCTTTTCTTTCTTCTCACGGCCGCTTGCCTCATTATCGGTGGTTGTGGGGGTGGCGGGGGCGGGGGCCGGACGGGCACGACCGGAACTCCTGGCGCCGTAGTCGGCCGCGTTTTGAACGTGGAGACGGGAGGTCCCCTTAGCCCCGCCGTGACTGTTCAGGTTGGATCCAACACGGCAGATACTTCTGTTGCAGATGGTTCGTTTACGCTTAGCGCACCTGCAGGCCTTACGACCCTTCTCGTAGACACGCACGGATTATTTGGGGTTTGGACCTTTACGATTCCTCCGGTGAACGGGACGGTGGACGCGGGTGACCTGTGGGTCGGTCCGCAGAAAGTTACGCTAACGGGCCGCGTCGTGGACTCGACAAGCGCACAGCCAATCTCGGGCGCAACAGTCAGCTTCGCCGGGGCGGTTGGGAAGACAAATGCCCAGGGTATCTATAGCCTGGCAAACGTCGCCTACGCAAATTCGACACAGACGGCCTTCTGGGGAATCCAGGGTTCTGCGGTTGCGACGGGATTTTTTGCAACAACCTTCAGTGCCGCGCCCTCAGTTGCCAACAATGGAGTAGTGACAGTCGCGGATGTCGTCCTAACGCCGCTGAGCGATACAACGCCTCCTGGGAACCCGGCCAACATCATTGGCCGAGTCACGCCGTCTAACAAGGCGAGCGGAACGATTGTGACTCTGAAGATAACGGGCGGTAACGTAGTGCGGATCTTTAGCGTTGATTCTTCAGGGGACTACAGTTTTTGGGTGCCCGCCGGCAATTACACCGTGACCTACCAGAACGGAACCGCAACAGCTCCCGCCCAGTCGGTAACGCTGTCGTCGCCGGATCAGGTAGTCCACGTGCCAGATGTTGTTCTGAATGGATAGACAGAAGCTGATTCGAAACGGAGTGATCCTAGGCCTCGTCCTTGTTGGCGCAGGACTCAGCGTGGGCTACGTCGGGCATCTGGTCCACGCTGACCCGTTTGCTCGTTTTGGCAAGGTGAACCCCAGTGCCCAAGGCATCATGGCGACGTTGAA
>JANYLD010000402.1 GCA_025363835.1 Armatimonadota bacterium | reverse complement strand
CAGGATTCAGGATTCAGGATTCAGGATTCAGGATTCAGGATTCAACTCTGGCGAAGCATGGCGCATCTTTGCACCTGAATCCTGAATCCTGAATCCTGAATCCTGAATCCTGAATCCTGAATCCTGAATCCCGAATCCCGTATCAATCAAGATAGTCTAAGCTTGAACCATGAACATCGCCACCGGCTCCGACCATGCAGGATACGAGCTTAAGCTCCTGATCAACAAAGAGATCGAGGACATGGGGCATACGGTCATTGACGTCGGCGCCTACAACTGCGAGCCCAGCGACTATCCTGACTTCGCCCGAGCCCTCGGCGAGAAGGTCACTCAAGGGCTCGCAGAGCGGGGCGTCCTTATCTGCGGTAGCGGCATAGGCGCGGTTGTAGCGGCGAACAAAATCACCGGAATACGCGCGGGCAACTGCTCCGACACTTACTCGGCCCACCAAGGAGTGGAGCACGACGACATGAACGTGCTCGTCCTGGGATCCAGGATCATTGGAGTCGAAGTAGCAAAAGAACTCGTCAAAGCGTTCCTCGGCGCCGTGTTCAGCGAGGAAGCGCGCCACATTCGCCGCCTAAACAAGGTGCTCGCGATAGAGCACCACTACATGGCCCGCCCCCTGTAATACACTGAGACTGAATGAAGGGCAAGCGCTGGCTCCGGTTACCCGCCCGCGCGGTGCAGAACTTCTTATTGGCTGCCGTCGTTGCCACGCTCTCTATCCTGCTTTCTTCATCAGACTTCGGCTACCATCCCTTCTTAACTCCGTTCTACTCTCTGGAGAGAATCGGCTACGACTACCTTTTCACCTTTCGCCAAGCCCAGCCACAGAAGATCGACCCGCGGATTCGCGTGGTCGGATTCGATTTTTCCTCGGAGCAAGACCTCAGGGTTAACGGGAAGCCCATTCGCTGGCCGGCTCCGCGCCATTTCCACGCGCAAGTGATCCGCAACCTGGCTAAAGACGGCGCCGCCCTCATCGTGTATGACGTACTCTTCTCTGGCGGTACCAACGCTAAGGAAGATAAGGAACTCGACGAGGCGATCAAAGAAGCGGGAAACGTCATCCAACCCATGCGGTTGGATCGTGACCCCGAGCTGAATAGGAAAATGCTCGAAGAGCCCTATTACAACGACGATTTGGGGATCGACTTCCTAGCCAATTCTAGGGACGGTTTCGCGGAAGTTCCGGAAGATACGGATAACGTGGTCAGACGATACACGCCCGTCATGTACTTCCGAGGCTGGGTCCCTTCCCTGACCGCCGCCGCCTACCTCAAGCTAAATGGTTATGACGAGAAAGCCATAAGCGTAAGCAACAGCAGCGTATTATTGGGCGGCCTTACTATCCCACGCAACGGCCCAAGCATCTTGGACACCGATAAGTCGATTATCCCGAGCACATTCGTGGACTTTCCGGCAGGGAACACAGCCTTCTCCCTGGACACAAACTTCTCAGCGGTGGCACTCGGGATGTTTCCGAAGGGCACATTCAAGGGCAAGATTGTCTTTGTCGGCTTGGCCGGGCAGGAGGTGACTCGAGAGAATTATGATGCCTTCATCACCGCTTACACCAATCATGGAGACATAAGAAACCGCGGTTCTCAGGGTTTGGTGAACAAGACGCCGGGGGTGTTCCTTCAAGCCCTCTATTTAAACGACCTGATGCACCAAGGTTTTGTGAAGCTGCTTCCCACGTGGTCGGCTTGGGTGCTCATTTTTGGAGTTACTATCGCGGGAGCGGCCGGCGTTCGATCCAGCTTTAACTGGAGAGGTCCCGCCATTCTGTTTCTCAGCGTGCTCTTTTACATGTTTTACGCCATTCAAGTATTCGACCACTTATCGATCTATATGCCGTGGGTGGTTCCGAGCATTCTCATGCTCTCCAGCATCAGCCTTGTGACCCACTTCGAGCGCGGCGCCCTCCGGCGTAAATGGGCAGGCTACGTTTCACCTCAGGTGCTGGAACATATTCTAAAAGCGGACGAGGAGACGTCTGCCCAACGCCATACGGCCACCGTTATCTTCGCCGACATAAGGGGCTTTACGAGCTTTACGACCAAGCACTCGCCGGAAACGGTCGTGAGTCTTCTAAACATGCACTTCGAGCGGATGACGAAAATCATTTACGACCAGAACGGGACCATTGACAAGTTCCTAGGTGACGGCATGATGTCGCTTTTTGGAGCCCCCGTGGCGAGGGAGGACAGCGCCGTGTGCGCGGTTAGAGCCTCATGGATGATGTGTCAGGTCAGCAAGGAGCCCATGCTGCACGATGGAGAGGCATACGTTTTCGATTCTGGCTTCGGTGTGACCACTGGTTCCATCGTGGCCGGGCATGTAGGCAGCAAGACGCGGCACGATTACACGGTCATTGGAGAAGCAGTCAACATGGCTTCGCGGCTTCAAGGAGTCACGGGCTCTGGTGACGTGATCATCGACGCTCCAACCTATGCCCTCGTCAAGGAGTATGTAGAAGTCGACGTACTTGAGGATGTGCGGCTGAAAGGGATATCAAAAGCCGTGGTTTGCTACAAGGTCATCGAGTGGCACGAGACTCCGAGTTCGAAGCCAAGTAAACGGCGCCGAAAAAAGCTGGTATCTCTTAGGCCCATTTGGCATCCTGGGCCGTGATAAGATTGCATAGAAGTTGCAGATTTCCGTTTAGGGGGTCTGGATTGCATTGGATAAGGATGAAGGGTATGAATAAAACGACCGTTATGGTCATGACGGTGGCTGCCATCGCGCAGTTTGCGAGAGCTCAGGATTCTGCTGTGGTGGGGAGACTCACGCAGGCACGCAATACACAAATGAGCCGTGGATTGGCCGCGAATTCGAGCGCTTACCTCGATGCAAAAGTTGGTCAGCCTGTGCACGAAGGTTATGGAATTCGGACGTTCCGCAGATCCTCTGCGGAGATCACCTTCAATGACACCTCGGTGATCAGGGTGAACGAAGACACCGACCTCGTCGTGGAGAGCGCCGCGACATTGCGCCGCATTCGCCTGGAGCGAGGCGCCATGTGGGTACGCGACCAGAACGGCAGCCGAACGTCGGTCCAAACCCCGGTCGACACGGCAACCGCGCGAGGGACGATCTTCACCGTTTCCGCCGATGGCGTCGTTGCTGTCACCGAGGGTGAGGTTGAATTGTCTGCCCACGGAGCCACACTCGTTTTGGAAGCTGGAGAGGTCGGCGGAGTCGGCCCCGGTGGGGCGCCGGAGAAGCTTGGCAGCGGCGGATCGCCGGATAAAGGGAACAGTGGCTCGAAAGATCAGGGCCTGCCCGTTCCAACCCTCATTTCGGGTGGAATTACAGCCGGATTCCTTGGAACGACCATCGCCGGTGGATCGAGCGTACGCGCAAAGCCGGAACCGGTTCCTGAACCCACAAGCCTCTTCGCTCTCGCCGCCGGTGCATCTGCCTTGTTGCTTAACCTGCGATCGCGTAAGAGATAAGAGCGCAACAGGCTTTTTGCTTCTAATTCCCGAACTCCCGGGAATTTTTAAACTTTTGCGGAACTTGACAGCATGGGACTCATGTTATCTACTAATGGCGCCATACATAGCGCGCCACACCTTAAATGAAGTGAGGAGGAAACAACCTTTATGCTAAGCAGAATCATGAACGTCGACCCTCTTCTTGAGATGCGCTCAATGGAAGACACGTTTAATCGTATGTTCGGCTATCCCGTGAGTGGATCGTTTGATCGCGGGCTTCAAGTTGCAACGCTGCCGGTCGACATCTACGAAAAGGACAATAAGCTCATCGTTCGAGCGGCCGTCCCGGGCGTGAAGCCGGAGGATCTCGACGTCGCAATCGAGAACAACGTGCTGACGATTCGAGGTGAAACCAAGTCCAACTTCGAGGATGAAGACTCCGAGACG
Source organism: Armatimonadota bacterium (assembly GCA_025363835.1). Taxonomy (GTDB): domain Bacteria; phylum Armatimonadota; class Fimbriimonadia; order Fimbriimonadales; family Fimbriimonadaceae; genus JANYLD01. Next base: position 5,901 of record JANYLD010000402.1, on the reverse strand, counting down.
AAGGTATACCGCCGTGAGGTTAGCTTCGGCCAGTTTTCTCGATCCATCCGGTTGCCGGACACGCTTGAGTTTGATAAGGCAGATGCTGAGTTTAAGCACGGTTTCGTGACCATAGCCATCCCCAAAGTGGAGCAGCAAAAGCCACAGCCAAGAAAGCTCACCGTTCGGTCAACCGACACCACCCTGAATACCGCTCCGGCGTCCAGCCAGAAGACTTCAGTGAAATAACGAGGCCCACCTTCCTTAGACACCCACCCGCTTACACCGGGTGGGTGTTTAATTTAGCCCCGGATAGGCTTCGATATCCACTGTTGGCTCTTTGCGTCAGCGAACCGCCATGGCAGATCCTCGCCTTTGCCCTCCGCTAGCCCAATCCGCACTCCAGATAGTATGCTGGCGACCGGCCCGCCAGGATCCAATCGCAACTCCGACTCCTCGTTGAGCAAGTCGCAACCATTGTCCGACCCCGTTATGGCAAAAGCCGCTGCTAGTTTGCCAGGTCCTGACAAAAGGTCCTGGTGCGTGCGGGCTCTAGGCCTTCTTGCAAACATCACGTCGATTCCTTCGAGCGGCTCTGCCGCCCGCACCAAAATGGCGGCCGCGTCGCCCTCCGCATGAGCGGTCACGTTTAACATCCAGTGGACGCCGTAATTGAAATATACGTAAGCTCGGCCGGGCACCCCAAACATTACTTCGTTCCTCTTAGTCATGCCCCGGAATGCGTGGCTGCCAGGATCGTCCGACCGGTAGGCTTCCACTTCCACAATTCTCGCCCTGCAGGCTCCTCGCACCAAATGCCACCCTAGAATGGCCTCGCAAGCTGAAAGCACATCGCGGTCAAGTGCATCGTACAACTGCTTGCGACTCAACACCTTAAGACATTACCGCCCCCGTAAAATGGCTAGGCGGTCTCGCCAGATCTCATGCGGCCAGAAGTTTGAGAAGACGAGGTTAATTTCATAAATGCTGCATCACTCGCAAGAATGTCTGTACTTTCGTGTGGAAGTACAGTAAAATTGCGAGAGAGGGGAAGGCAATGGAAGGCCGCCTTACGCCGCTAGGCATACGTCAGGAAGACACGCAACGCGAAAGGGCGGAGCGAACCGCTCGAATTAAGACAGGGTCAGCGAGTTTTGATCCTGATCGCCTCATTGTGCCGGGCAAGAAACGATCTGAAAGACCTTTTGCCTACATGAGTATCGTCGCAGCTCTCTTGAGCGCGACCCTTGTGCGCATAGCCCTCCAGCCGCTGCTCGGCGGCGAATATCCGTTCGCCACTTTCACCATTGCCGTCATCGTGGTGAGCTGCACGTACGGATTGAGGCCAGGCATCCTGACAGGGCTTCTCGGCGCAGCGATCGCAATCCCCGTCTTTACCGGCTTAAAGGGCCCCGAGTCCCTTTCCACGGTTTCTGGGGTCGTGGGGCTGGGTGTCTACTTGGCCACCTCTATCACCGTCACTGTCGTGTGTGGTTCGGTGCGCTCCGCCCGGAAACAGGCAGAGAACGCAGTCGTCCTTGCAAAAGAACGCCAGCAACGGTTAGAACGAGAAATTGACGCTAGAGAGCAGGCTCAGGACGCGGCACGAGAAGCGAATGACCGCACCAGAAACTTACTGGACCGTATTGCTGAGGCGATGATTACGGTTGACCTGGACTGGAACATTCTTTACGCGAACGAAAACGCCGGGAAGCTACTCAATGGCGTGTGCCTGGAAGGCAGATCCCTATGGGAAACCGTCGACCAAGCGCAAAAGCAAGGGCTGAGGCGGGTTTTGGAAGAGGCTCGAGAGACCGGTCTTCCGGTACGGGCAGAGGTAGTTTTGGCCGAGACAGCACAGTGCATCGAATATCGCGCCTACCCCTCCGCAGACGGCCTCACCCTCTTCGCCCATGACATCACTGAAGAAAAGCAAACGAGAACCGCCTTGGAAGCGAGTGAGGAGCGCTACCGCGCCTTCCTTGCCCAAAGCTCCGATGCCATCTGGCGATTCGAGCTCGACGAGCCGGTGCAGACGAGCCTGAGCCTGGATGAGCAGATCGAGCACTTCTATCTCCACGGCTACCTGGCCGAATGCAACGAAACCATGGCAAGACAGCATGGTTACCAGTCCGCCGAGGAGGTCCGCGGCAAGCGACTGGCTGACCTTCTGCCCCGATCGGACCCGCGAAGCGAAGACTATCTCAAGAGCTTCATAAGCTCCAACTACCGAATGGACGGCGCCGAGTCCTTCGAATTCGACAAGCAGGGCCGCCGCCACATCTACTTAAACAATCTGCTTGGCATCCAGCAGGATGGCCTCCTCTATCGCGCGTGGGGCACTCAGCGAGATATCACTCGCCAAAAGCAAGCAGAATCGGCCGTCAGGAAGCTCAACGCGGAACTGGAACGCCGGGTGGAAGAGCGCACCCTGCAGTTGAAGTCCGCCAATCGAGAGTTGGAAGCCTTTTGTTACTCGGTCTCCCACGACCTTCGCGCACCCCTACGGTCGATCATGGCCCAAAGCAACATCCTCCTTGAGGACTGCTCTGACCAACTCGACGAGAATGGATGCAAGTCCCTAATCCGCCTCACCGTCGCCGCTAAGAACATGGCCCAAACCATTGACGACCTCCTCGAGCTATCCAGCCTCCAGCGTGCCGACATGCGAAAAGAAGAAGTGAACCTTTCGGAATTGGGTCAATTCATTGCTCAAGAACTGAAGAACCGCGACACCTGTGCCGCCGTCGACATCGACGTTCAGCCTGACCTTCACGCCCAAGCTGACAAGGGACTTCTTCGAGTGGCCCTCGTCAACCTTATGGAGAACGCTTGCAAGTTTGCCGGGCGGGGCGATCACCCCCATGTAGAGGTCGGTAAGTGCAAAGTCGACGATAAGACCGTGTTCTATGTCAAGGACAATGGAGTCGGGTTCGACATGCAGTACGTCGACAAAATCTTCCGCCCCTTTGAGCGCCTTCACCGCGCAGAAGACTATCCTGGCAGTGGAATCGGCCTTGCCAACGTGGAACGCGTGATAGAGCGACACGGCGGCCGCGTTTGGGCAGAGGGAGAGCCGGGCAAAGGCGCCACATTCTATTTCACGTTATGAAGGGCTGAGGGCTGAGCGCTGAGACCGGACAACGAATGGCTTTCCTGCACGGGACTTACACTCAGCCCTCAGCTCTACCTAAAGCGCCAAAGAATGCCTGTCTTTCCAGTCTTGATCTGCTTGGCAGAGTACACCTTTGCATGCCCGTCTGCGAACAAGACCGGGGCAACCCCTTCGTCCAGACCCGTGCTGTTATATCGGGCGAAGACCGGCTTAATATAGTCGCCGGGCAGAATAATAAGCTCCTGCACCAAATCGCGGTCACTGACCAAAGGAGGCGATTGCTCTAGGTCATCCCTGCGCGGCAGCCCGTTATAAGGGTTGAATTCGTAGCCACGGTAATTCTTCTCGGCCGGTCCCTCTGGAGTGGTCGCAAATAGTGGCACGAGAGCGGGATTGGCCGCTTTGTCGATATTAGTTGCGGTGGTGAAAGCGTAACAGCTCGTCTTGTCTTTGTCCGTTTCTTCGCATCCGAAGTCGGGGTCGACAGCCGTGGCCGAATTCATGCCGAAGCTCCCCCAACCGCGCAAGTGCCAAGACCCGGGATATTGGCCTTTGGAGCCCTTAGCGATAAATGCGGCTTTGTTGTCCCCGGCATATCCAAAAAGCAGGTTCGGCCAGATGCGGTTCGGGTCGGTCGGGTCTAAAGTGTAGTTTGTGGACGGAGCCGAATAACCGTCGCTGTCGTTCGAATAAAGCTCGGCAGCCAGGCCAAGTTGTCGCTCTTGGCTGATAGCCGCGGTCTTGTTGGCCGCTTGCCTTGCGTTCGCGATGGCAGGGAAGATGATCGCGACAAGCACTGCGATGATCGCTATCACCACGATGAGCTCGATCAGCGTCATAGCATAGAGGCTCTTTCTGGCCCTCCAAACCCTTGGAAGTCCGGGCTTACGAAGCCTTGTTTGCGATCGCCAGGTATCCATGGGGTTATTCGACAGTCTTGAATAGCGAATTACTAGCTGTTAGACGTTTACGATGTGTTCGCTCGTACTCTAAGTATTGGCTCTTGCGAACCGAATCGCACTTAGCATGTGCGCTCCCCACAATAATCTTACAACGATTGAGCGAGGGGCGGAAGTGGCGGTCTTGTCGGTTTCGAGCCGGAATTGAGTATTCTGTCGGCTTAGTCGGGATGTGGCTCAGCTTGGTAGAGCGCTCCTTTCGGGTGGGAGAGGTCGGCAGTTCGAATCTGCCCATCCCGACCAATTTCCTCTCTTTGCCCAAGACTCAAACGGTCGTTTCTAAGAGCGGCGGCTTTTGCTTGGCCCCTGACCGGATTGAGTCGTAGGGTCTAGAAGCAGGGCCAGTTTAAGAATCCAACTGCGGCAAATCGCCAGCGCCAAAAAGCCCGCTACCCCAAAAGAGCAATCCATCAAACTCCACCCAAAGGGGATGTCGCGTTGAGGCCCCATAATAAATGCAAAGGGAATTACCAGGGCAGAAGCGATCATTCCGAACTCGACCACCCATATGTTCTTAACCGGATCCTTTAATGGCCCCCAAAAAGCGATCGCGATGACGAAGTGGCCAAAGGCCAGCCAATCCGTGCCGTAGGATAGAAACGGATAATTCGTGTCGCTGGAGACCACTCCCGCCTGCACCCTTGCAAGCCAAACCTGCAACCAGGATGGACTTGAGCCGAGCCGGTCGGCGCTGAAAACCCGCGCTAGCCAATTGATCTCGCCGACTAACGGTATCGCGGTGGCGCCTGCCAAAACCAGCCCAAGAACGAATAACCAGAGCAACACCCGAATCCGCCTTTCCAACGATTTGGCCGAGTCCGCTTCCACCCTCTAACTATGGCATTGACGACCGTGATCACCGATTAGCCGCATATATGCCTAGGGGAGGCCCAGATCCGAAATCCGAGATCCGAGATCCGAGATCCGAGATTGCCATGCTTCATGACTTCCCGCGTCGCACGGGCGTCGGCGCCATCACAACAATAACCCGGTCAGCCACCCAGCTGCCGTCCTTTTGCTTCGTTCCGAGAACGAACACGGAGTTGCCGACGCTCACCTTGCCCGTCGGGATCGGGGTCATCCTTGTAACGGCGACATTGTGTGGGATCAGGATCGTCCGCGAGCCACCTTTATAGGTCATCGTCACTTTGCCATTTGAGGCCTGCTTGACGGTCCCATTGGTCATTCTGTTGCCAGAAATGGCGGCCACCTCCTTCACGGTGCCGTTCGTCATGCGGTTTGGGCGCCCGCCGGGGCCGGTCGTCCCCATCATATAGCTGCCTTCACCTAGCCCCCGAAGTGCGTCCGGGAAGATGTGGATTTCCGTCGCGGTTTCCGTCCCACCAGCGCCCTTAATCGAGGTAATTCCAATGAAGCTGTTAGGCCCAAAATCGCCTCGATTGGCTGTGACACGCGTGTAGGCGCTCGCCTTAGCAGAGAGAACCACTTTCACTGGACCTCCCGGAGTCCGAACAACAAGCTTGTCGCCCGATCGGGAGGAAACCACTCCCCGAACTCCGGCGGGCGGGTTGGACTGAAAAGCAAGAGCGGTGGCGACCGAAACGGTCAGCGCAAAACAAGCGGCACCATTCATCAAGTTCCTAAACATGTTCGTCTCCTTAGCCGCCTGAACGGCTTATCGCATCTCTACAGTCCCTCGGGAATACAAAGGCTATGACGATGAAACGGATGGAAGTTGGCGAGAACTGACGGTTGTGGGTTTGGAGCGATCCTTAATCCCACGATCTCCGAACTTCTTCAGCCTCAGAGAGTTCAGCACCACGGAGATCGATGAGAATGCCATGGCCCCTGCTGCCAACATGGGACTGAGCCGGCCCGTCATTGCAA
>JANYLD010000391.1 GCA_025363835.1 Armatimonadota bacterium | reverse complement strand
GACATGAACGAGCCGTCGGTCTTCAACGTCCCTTCCAAAACGGTCCCCGAAGACGCTCAGCACCGCGGCGGCGACGATTTCAAGCCGGGTCCGCATGCCGAATATCACAACGTCTTCGGAATGCTGGAAGCGAAAGGCACTTACGAAGGGATGCTGGCCGCCAACCCGAGCAAACGCCCGTTCGTTCTCACCCGGGCCGGCTACATCGGGTATCAGCGCTATGCGGCGACCTGGACCGGAGACAACGTTTCTTCTTGGACCGATCTTAGCAACGGCATTTCCATGGTTCTCAACCTGGGCCTCTCCGGCCAGCCGTTTTCCGGTCCCGACATCCCTGGCTTCGGCCAGAACGGACCAAAGGACGATGCCGAGCGAACCACGTTCTTCTCCCGTTGGTGGGGTTTGGGCTCGATGCTTCCCTTCTCTCGGGGCCACTCCGCCAAAGGGACCGAGCGAAAAGAGCCTTGGTCGTTTGGCCCTCAAGTGGAAGAAGCCGCCCGCCAGGCGCTTTGGCGTCGCTACGTAATGCTTCCCTACCTCTACACCGCCTTTCACGAATCTTCCCTCACCGGTTTGCCGGTCGCCCGCCCCCTCTTCTTCGCTGACCTGCAAGACCCGGCCCTGCGCTCTGAAGACGGCGGCTTTCTGCTTGGTGATGACATCGCCGTCCAGGCGGACGTGCACCAAGACAACCGCCCGGTTGCAATGCCAAAAGGGTGGGCAAAGCTGCCTCTCGACACCACTGATCCTAACCTCCCGACCCTCTACATGCGCCCCGGATCTATCATTCCCCTGGGACCGCCAAAAGAGTTCACAGGCCAGAAATCGCTAAGCCCACTTTGGCTGATCGTCAATCTCGATTCAAGTCGCAAAGCGTCGGGCAAACTCTATGAGGATGAGGGTGACGGCTTCGGATATAAGAAAAGCGACAATCTACTCACAACATATGAGGTACAGCCAAATGGCATGGGTGAAGCAATTCAAGTCGCTCAGACCGAAGGCAAGCACCCGCGGCCAAAGCGCCAAGTCATCGTCAGCATTTTTGAAGATGGCGCCTGGCGATCCACAGGAAGCGGCACCGATGGCGACAAGATATTCGTCCACATGCCGCTCGGTTTCCGCAATCCAACGCCGGAGCAGATTGAAGGGATGAGGCGACGCGCAGCGAGTCAGCGGGTTGGGCCGATTTATGAGAAACCAGGATAGAAACCTTATGAAGGGTTGAGGCGTGACCTCATCCACATGATGCACCCGACGACGACGCCGGCTGCGGCCAACATTCCTAGAATGTGCATTGGATGCAAGGTTAGAGCCGTGAAACTCACCCGTTGTACTTGCCACTCAAACATCATCTCATCACTTGGGCGACTTAACTGAGAAACATGGCGCGCTCTTCTGGAGTTGGCAGTCGGCAGGAATCGCGCTTCCCAAACCACCTGTACCGGTTCTTCGCGATCCAGTTGTACACGCCATCGCGAAGGGGGCGCGGGATAATGAGAAGGACCTTCAAAACTGGCCAAAGTCCGCCCAGTTTGGCCACCGCTCGCAAAACCGCGGTGGATCGTTGGTAGGCGCCTGTCTTGTCCACAAAGACAACGCTCGGCAGGGCCTCGATCATCTGCGGCTTCACCATCAGCTGCGCAGCCTCGCCTTGTAGTGGAGCGAAGCGCAAGGCGCGCTTCTTATCGCGTCGAATTAAGAAGTCAACCGTACGGTTGCAAAGGTTGCAGACGCCGTCAAAGAACAGCACTGAGGTGGTGTCCAGGTTGACTGCTTCTTTAGCCGGAAGCGTTGCTTCCATAAGTTCATTTTGGCAGATTCCGGTCACTTCGCCATCGCCAAATCAATCAACTCGCGATGCGGCCGGAATGTGACGTCTTCCTTAACCGTCTCCAAAACCTCCACCGGAATCTCTGGACGGCCCTGGATCAAAGCCCCAATAACCTCTTCAACCAAGCTCTCCGGAGTGGAAGCGCCAGAAGAAATGCCAACAGCCTTATAGTCCGTCCGCCAACTGGGCTGGACTTGGTCCGGAGTCAAGAGTAAATGCGCTTCCGCGCCCAGAGTGGCCGCAACC
>JANYLD010000353.1 GCA_025363835.1 Armatimonadota bacterium | reverse complement strand
GACCACGTGAACAGCATCATTGCAGCGGGCCGGGCGGATTTATGCTGCTTGGCCCGGCCTCATTTGGCTGATCCTTACTGGACTTTCCATGCGGCAGCTGCCCAGAACTATCGCGGAATCGAATGGCCGAAGCAGTACTGGACAGGGCGCAATCAGCTTTATCGAAATTTGGAAAAGGAGCGTAATGCCTGATTTCCTTACAGGCAAACACGCCGTCGTAACCGGCGGCGGCAAGGGGATTGGGGCGGCGGTGGCTCGGGCTTTGCATCGATCCGGCGCGTTGGTGACCGTGATGGGCCGGGATGCTGCGGCTTTACAGGGAATTGCAGTTGAGATTGACGCTCAGCCAATCTCGGTTGATCTGACTGACTCAGACTCCGCGCATAGGGCTTTTGAGGATGCGGCCAAATTGGGCGGAGCCATCGATATCCTGGTCAACAACGTTGGCGCGGCTGAGAGTGCACCGTTCGAGCGGACATCCTACGATATTTGGCAGCGGATGATTCTCCTCAACATGACTGTCGCGTTTACTTGCAGCGGCCTCGTGATCCCTTCGATGAAAGAGCGTGGTTTTGGGAGAATCGTCAACACAGCGAGCACGGCTTCCCTTAAGGGCTATGCGTACACTACCGCGTATTGCGCCGCAAAGCATGGGCTGCTCGGCCTGACGCGGGCTTTGGCAGTGGAAACGGCGAGGCACGGAATCACAGTGAACGCAGTCTGTCCCGGGTTCGCCGAGACCGAACTGCTTGCCCGCTCCGTCCAGACCATCATGGACGCCACGGGCCGGAGTGCGGATCAGACGCGGGAGGATTTGATGAAAACCAATCCCCAGAAGCGATTTATCCAGCCTGAAGAGGTCGCTGCGGCTGTTTTGTGGCTCTGCTCTGAGCCTGCTGCAGGAGTTACGGGTCAGGCGATTGCGGTTGATGGTGGGGAGACGGCGTGAGCTTGGAAACTCGGGACTCGGAACTCTTTTCTCCTAATCATTTTAGTTGGGAATTACAGGACGGTATAGCAACCATTACTCTTAACCGGCCGGAGAAGAAAAATCCCCTAACCTTTGAGTCCTACGCGGAGCTTACGGAGACCTTCCGCAAGCTGATTTATGTCGACGACATCCATGCAGTGATCATTACAGGGGCGGGCGGAAATTTTTGTTCGGGCGGCGATGTGCACGAAATTATTGGCCCGCTCACAAAGATGGACATGAAGGGGTTGCTCGCGTTTACGCGAATGACCGGGGAATTGATCAAGGCGATCCGTGCATGTCCTCAACCGGTCATTTCGGCCGTCGACGGCATTTGCGTGGGCGCGGGCGCAGCGCTTGCCATGGCTTCAGATCTTCGGCTCGGAACACCCCACGCGAAAGTTGCCTTCCTCTTCGTCCGTGTTGGCCTTGCCGGCTGCGACATGGGCGCTTGCGCGATGCTGCCTCGGATCATCGGGCAAGGGCGCGCCTCGGAGCTTCTCTTCACGGGGCGGAGCATGAGCGCGGAAGAGGGCGAGAAGTGGGGGTTCTTTAACGCCCTGCATCCTGCGGTTGGCCTTATGCAGGAGGCTCAGAACTTGGCAAAGAGGCTCGTCTCCGGCCCGACATTCGCCCATGGGATGACCAAGACCATGCTGAATCAGGAGTGGAACATGGGCCTTGAGCAAGCGATCGAGGCTGAGGCGCAGGCGCAGGCGATCTGCATGCAGACGAACGATTTTGAACGAGCCTACAAGGCTTTCCTGGCTAAAGAGAGCCCGATATTCCAAGGCGACTAAATGGCCGACCGCACTTTTCTTGAATGGCCCTTCTTTGACGACCGTCATCGCGAGTTGGCGAATGCACTAGAGCCCTGGTGTGAGCGTGAGGTTGTTGACCACCACGGGCCGGACGTTGATAGTGAGTGCAGGAAACTTGTTCGGAAGCTTGCCGAAGGTGGCCTTCTCAACTGCGCCGCGCCCGATCCGCTGGACCCGCAAGACAAGCTCGATGTCCGAAGCCTCTGCCTTGTCCGCGAAACACTGGCGAGGCACTCCGGTCTGGCTGACTTTGTCTTTTCAATGCAGGGCCTCGGAAGCGGCGCGATATCGCTGTTCGGGTCCCCTGAATTGAAGCGGATTTATTTGCCGGAAATCAGAAAGGGACGAATGATCGGGGCCTTTGCCCTTTCTGAACCGGAAGCCGGCTCAGATGTGGCCTCCTTGACGACGACGGCGGTGAAGCGTGGACCTGACTACATCCTAAATGGAAGGAAGGCGTGGATATCGAATGGCGGAATCGCCGACATTTACACCGTATTCGCGCGCACTGGCGAGGGGCCCGGCTCTCGGGGGTTGAGCGCCTTTGTAGTGGAGGCGAAGACGCCGCAATTTGTGGTCGCTGACCGTATCGATGTCATGGCCCCTCATCCGCTGGCAACCCTCGACTTTGCGGGCGCTAAGGTGCCGGCCACAAACATGCTGGGCAAGCCTGGTGACGGGTTTAAGATCGCAATGGCGACGCTTGACGTCTTCCGCCCCACAGTTGGAGCCGCCGCCCTCGGCTTTGCCCGGCGTGCTCTAGAAGAAGCCTTGAAAAGAAGTACGACCCGCCAGCTTTACGGCAAGCCATTGTCCGACATGCAGATGACGCAGGCCAAACTGGCCCAGATGGCGCTCGGCATCGATGCAAGCGCGCTTCTGGTGTATCGGGCGGCTTGGGCCAAGGATCGAGGGGCCGAGCGGATCACCCGTGAAGCTGCCATGGCGAAGCTTTATGCGACGGAGTCAGCTCAGAAGACGATCGACGACGCGGTGCAACTGTTTGGGGCCATGGGCGTTGTTTCCGGCACGCCTGTCGAACGCTTGTACCGCGAGATTCGGGCCTTGAGGATCTATGAGGGGGCTTCCGAGGTGCAGTTGCAAATCATTGCTCGTCAGGTTCTAGCGGAATTTGGACGAGGCGGGGATCAGGGCGGTAAATAGTAAATGGTAAATCGTAAATGGCAAGAGGGGAATCGGGTGGATTGCATGAGCTGGACTTCCAGATTCTTGCCATTTACCATTTACGATTTACCACTTAACGACCAAAGGGGCGCGGCTTGAGTAGGTCCGCATATGAAGACCATTTTGCCGCCGAGAATCTTCCGGCGCGCGCGCTCTGGCCGGATTTGATCAACCTAGACAAGCTTGGCTATCCGGATCGGCTGAACTGCGCCCGAGACCTGCTAGATAACGCGGTTTCGGAGGGCTTTGGGGGGAAGATCGTTCTTTACGCCCCATCAGGCAACTGGACTTACGCGCACTTGCAAGCCGAGGCCAATAGAATCGCCCAAGTGCTCCTTGAAAACCTTGGAATGAGTTCCGGTGAGCGAGTCTTGCTGCACGGACCGAACACGCCGATGATGGTGGCCTGCTGGTTTGGGATCTTAAAGGCTGGTGGGATTGTAGTCTCAACGATGCCTCTGCTCCGATCGAAGGAGCTCTCAGTGATTTTGGAAAGGGCTCACGTGCGGCTTGCGCTTACCGACCACCGAACCTCAGAAGAGCTGTTTGCGGCCAAGGTCAAGACCCCTGTTCTTCAGAACGTCACCTGCTTTTTAAACGGAGAGTTGGAGGGCCTGATGGAGGCGAAGCGGCCGGAATTCGCGACCGTGGACACATCGGCCGAGGACGTCGCCTTGATCGCCTTTACATCCGGGACGACGGGGATGCCGAAGGGGACTATGCACTTCCACCGAGACGTCCTCGCCATTTGCGACTGCTTCCCTCCGGACGTTTTGAAGGGTGAGGAAAGCGATATCTTTGCGGGCAGTCCGCCGCTCGCCTTTACGTTCGGGCTCGGCGGAGTCTTGCTTTTTCCAATGCGAATTCGAGCTTCGACTGTGATGCTGGAAAAGGCGCCGCCACCCGAGTTGGCCAAGGCTTGCCAGCAGTTTGGGGTTTCAGTGGTCTTTACTTCACCGACTGGCTACCGCTTCATGCTGGACAACTTGGCCCAGCTTGATTTGAGCAAGTTGCGGAAGTGCGTCTCGGCCGGCGAGACTTTGCCGCGGCCTACTTCCGACGCGTGGTTTGAAAAGACGGGCATCCGGATCATCGATGGCATCGGCTCAACCGAGATGCTGCACATCTT
>JANYLD010000302.1 GCA_025363835.1 Armatimonadota bacterium | reverse complement strand
GCTCGACGAGGAGCACGCCGCCGGGGGCCAGATGCCTGGCCAGGTGCTGGATGGTCTGATCTAACTCTTCCAGGTTTGCGCTGTAGCCAACCGTTCCAAATAGGCATACGACAGCATCAAAAGTGCGACCGAGATCGAAGGTGCGCATGTCCCCTTGCGCAAATTGAGCGCTGGTTGCTTTTCTCCGAGCCATTTCCAACTGCTCCTCGCTGTAGTCAAGCCCAACACATTCGAAATCGCCTGACAAACGTGCCACATGCGCACCAGTGCCGCATCCAACATCGAGCAGAGTCTTGGCCGCTGGGCAACGCTTTTGAACGATGTCCCGGATCGTCGCGGCTTCGGACTTGTAGTCCTTAAAGGCGTAAATGGCGTCGTAGATTTCCGCAAAACGACCGTACATCCGATAAGTATCGTGGGTTCGACCGCGCCAACTGAGTCGGATGGCCCAGATTGAAATCCCAGAAATGCTGCACTCAAGGGACAAACCGGAGTTTCCATCCGCAGTCGGCACCTTTACTTCGCGACCAGGCTAGAACGTGTATCGGATCATTGGGACGCAAAACAGGGCTCCTGGGCCACCGTAATTCCATACCTTCACCTGCACGCTGTTCGAGCCTGAATGAACCAGAGTGGATATATCCACGGATCGCCGGCGCGCAGGGCTGGAGCGCATCCCTTGATAGCCGGCCCACTTTCCATTGACCCACAATTCCCAAGCATCGTCGGCGCCGATCAGCACTTGGGAGCTCAGAGGAATCCCATCGATAGGTAGCGTGCGCCTGAACTCGTAACACTGAACTCCATCGCTTGAATCAGCCGCCCAAATCGCTTGCCAAGCCGTATCGCTGAATACGGGCGATTTAACCACGTGTGCTGGGGCCCATACGTCGCCCACTTGATATTCCCACCCTGTGTTCTGCGTGTCAAGCACAGGAAGAGTAACCTCGGCTTCAATCCGGCATCGAAGGAATGCAGGGCCGCCTTGGTTGTGAACGTCGACCTCCAGGGCATTCGATGGGTGGCCGTGAAGAAAGTCCGTTATGGGAATCTCTCGGTTGTTTCGGACGAGATCGCTGCCGGCCATAACCTGCTGCCCGTTCACAGAAAGCCTGTACTCATCATCTGCGCTCAGAATGACGGAGCAAGCTCGTAACTCGCCCGGGAACGAGATCTCGCGCCGAAAAATGGCGTGCTGGTCCACCTTTTCCCCGCCAGGAAGCCAGAACGGTTGAAAGATTGCGCCTAGGAAATCGGCCTCATTAAAATTGCCCTTCACTGAAAGCACCCTTTCCGGCGAGGGCGCCTCCGCCGGCACTGGCCGCTGCATCAGCTCGCCCTTTCGGCGGCTAACACCCTCTGCACACCACCATTGCGAAGCGTAATGTTGGGTGAGCAAAGCCAACTCTCGAGGCGTCAAGTTTTGTATCCCTGACTGCATCGCCTGGACAGCAATCAGCGCTAAGAGCATCAGAGGTTCGATTTATCCCGTTTCAGATAAGCATAGGCGTTGTGGTCGTGAATGGATTCGTGGTTTTCCACTTCGATCTCGTAGCTGAGAATACGATCGTCCTTGTCGAAAGCGAGGGCAACCTCTCTGACCATGTCTTCCACGAAGCGCGGATTGTTGTAGGCCTGCTCGGTCACAAACTTCTCGTCCGGCCGTTTCAGAACCGGGTAGAGGGGCGCCGAACCGCACGCTTCGATCATGTCGATGACGCATTCTAGCCAAAGAACATTGTCTGGGGTCGGACGAACGCGCACGCTGACGTAGCCCCGCTGGTTGTGCGCACCGTAATCCGAGATCTCTTTAGAGCAAGGGCAGAGCGTTGTAACGGGCACGGTGACGAGGATCTCGAAATCGGTGGTTGCCCCGCCACTGGCCACAAAGCCACACTCGTAACCCATCATTCCTTTTTTGCCGGTTACAGGAGCGGCCTTTTCTCTGAAATAGGTGAACTTGACTTCGAGATGGGATGTCTCCGCGTCCAAGCGCTCTCTCAAACGCTGCAAGATGAGCGGAATCGTCTCCGCCGTCATATCGTGGTTGTGCTCGCCCAGCACCTCGAGGAACCGGCTCATGTGGGTGCCCTTGAAGTGCTTTGGCAGGTCCACGGTGAGCGTAAAAAGACCTACCGTCTGCATCATCCCGTTGTCCTTGATCCGAAGATGCATCGGATATTTCACTTGCCGCACGCCCACCCGGTCGATCGGAATATTCCTCTTATCCTCCGAGCTTTGGATATCGACGAGCGGCGTCTTGGCCGTTTCAGATTTGATCATTTGCTATCAATGCGCAACCAGGCGCACCTATTCCTACGCCCGCTTGAGGATTATGCAGTCTTAAGCCCCTGCCCCTTGCCTGGATGTTTGTGCCAGGGAGGGGGAAGGGGTTGGGGTAGGGGGTTCCGGCGGGGCTCCAGCCACTAGAGATTTGGGCGATTAGAACTTGTCGGAAGAACGGAAACTAGGGATTTCACGCAGAGGCGCAGAGAACGCAGAGGTTCGCAAAAGGTAGCCGGCATTCGCTCGACCGTTCGCGACTCAACCCGGCAATCCGCTAAACGCCGACTCCAACAGCTCCGCCGTGTGCACCACCCTCACCGCGCTCTTGTGTTCCCGAGCGGCCTGCGCGATCCAAGCGTGGCATCCGGGATTCCCGAGCACCACCAAATCCGCCCCCGTCGCCTCTATATTCCGCCACTTCCTCTCCAGCAACCGCCGGGCCATCTTAGGTTGGATGAGGTTATAGATCCCCGCGCTTCCACAACAAGTATCCGCCTCCTGGAGCTCAACAATCTGCAAACCGGGAATCGCTTCCAGCAACTGTCGAGGCTGAGAACGGACGCCTTGGCTGTGAGCTAGGTGGCAGGCGTCGTGATAAGTGATTTTGGTGGTTAGGTTCGTCTTGGCAAGCTCTTCCACAAGGCCGTTGGCGAGGAGGAATTCGGTGATGTCGAAGACTCGCTTGGAGAAAGCGCTAAGCCCTGAGCCTTGAGCCTTAAGACCAGAATTCTCGCCCTTAAGGCTCAAGGCTAAGGGCTCAAGGCTCCTAAGGCTCAAGGCTAAAGGCTCAAGGCTCCCATACTCTTTCATAGTGCTCCCGCAGCCTGCGGAGTCTACGATCACGGGCAGGTCATCGGGCATCGCCGCTGCGAGCTTCTCCGCATACGACCGCGCCTTGTCCAAATACCCAACATGAAGATGCAGCGAGCCACAGCAGCCGGCCTCCGTCTCCCGCACCGTATAACCAACTCGCCGAAGCAGCCGCCGCGTCGCCTGATGCACCCCCGGAAAAAGCACCCTCATCACGCATCCCTCTAGCAAATACACCTCGCCCTTGACCGGCGGCAATGCGCTTTCATCTAGTTCTGCCCAGCTATACATCGGTTGAGGGTTAGGCTTGTCCGCTTCCGGCGCCTCACCAGACAGCATTCGGCTCAATAACCCAGGAATCTTCGTGCCCGGCAGCATCTTCCCCAAGAACAACTGCAGCTTCAACTTGCCCGGGTGCGAAAGCCCATCCAACAAAGCGGCCTTGGCCCGCTGAGGATGCTCCCGCTCCAACCTGTCCCGCGCGATCTCCAAAATCTGTCCGTACTCCACTCCGCTCGGACAAGCCGTCTCACAGGCCCGGCACCCCAAACACTGGTCCAGATGCGGCCGAGTCTCCTCCCAAGCAATCTTCCCCTCATCCGCGCTCCGCACCAAATAAATCCGGCCTCGCGGGGACTCCGTCTCCTCACCAGTCTCCACAAACGTAGGACAGGACTCCAAACAGAAGCCGCATCGGATGCAGTGAGAGGTGAGTTCGTCGAGAGATTTCATTGGGGAAGGTATTAGGTGTTGGGTATTGGGGCTTGCCTGAACTTAAACTACTCCCAGTTCGCCAGGGTTGAGTTTGTTGGTCGGGTCGAAGATCGCTTTGGCCCTTTGCATCAGCCTAGCCAACGTGGGATCTGTGATTTGGAGGTTCATCTCCCCACACCCGCTCCGGATGACGTGATCTCCTGCAAAGCGGGGCAACTCTTTATCTTTTGGAATCTCAGCCCATAAAGTCGAAGACGCGACATCGCTTTCTAATAGGGCTGAGCGTGCGGCCACCAAGGCTGCGGAAAAGTCTGACCTGCGCGTGCGCTGAATCCACAAGCATTTACGCCGCATGGACCTATCTTTGAATTTCATCGGTATCGGCAAAACCGAGACGCCTTCATGCATTGGCAAGCTTGCAAGCGGAAACGTCTTCAAGGTGACTTGGACAATGATTCCAAGAGTCGAACGCGCACCAACAAAAAGCTTATGCGCGTCGAATCCGGCCACGTTCTTCACCGCCCTACTGCCGCTCTTCGCGATAGTGCCATCGGCAAGAACGACCGTCATTCCGAGAATCCAGTCCCGCCATGTCCCGCACTGGGCCTCAAGAGCGTGGGGCAGGTTCAGTCCGATCGCATCCGCGACAGTCAAAGTCGGCCCGCCCCTCCCGAACCATGCTTGATTATCGTCTTCTAAGGGCATCGGAAGGCATTGATTCGCTTTTATTAACTCGCCCTGTAATGAGCGAACTCGTGTGCCACCTTGCACGACGACTACCTGATCTGCAGCATAGTGTTCAACCACACCTTTCAGCCTTGAGAAATACAGCTGTGTCGGGGGCTGTTTCGGCCCATGCGACTGCTCGTAAGCATGCTCCCATTCGATGAGGCGGCTCACGTGCTCTCTCAAATAGAGTTGACGTTCCCCCTCGTCTTCCCAGGCCTGCATGTCCTCAATTCGACACCGCTGCGCATCGACCATCCGAGCCCAATAGACTGAGGAAGGAAGCCTCCAATGGCTGAGGCTATAGGTCAAGCTGCTAATCAGTGTCGCGTTCTTGACGACGTTGGAGACATCCTCGATTGACGTTAGTAGTTGAGGCCTAGTCACAGCCCGCTCCGCGATGTAACGTCGCTCCAATGCCTCTGTGAGCACTTCGTCGTAGCGTGCCTCGGCGTCCACTTACCAGCCAACCCCGCGCCAGCGCTTCTTGTGCTCCACGCAGCCCTTCTGGTTCGGCAGCACTTTGCAGGGGTTGCAGAGCATTCCGTCATTAAATATCTGCTTACACATGGCCTGCATTCGCAGATCGTCAGGCGTGAACATGAGAGTCAACAGATCGGATTTCTCAACCCCGATCCCGTGCTCCCCGCTTACGCTGCCGCCCAACGAGATGCAGCGTTTAATAATCTCCTCGCCCGCCTCGATGACCGCTTCCACCTGTTTCGGATCGCGGTCGTCGAAGTAGAAGCACGGGTGCAGGTTGCCGTCGCCCGCGTGGAAGATGTTAGCGACCCCAATCTTGTGCTTCTCTGCCACCGCGTAGACGAAGTCCAGCATCTCCGGAAGCCTGGACCGAGGGATGACTCCGTCGTGGGTGACGATGCTCGGCGCCAACCGCCCCATCGCTCCGATCGCCTTCTTTCGTGCCACCCAAAGCTTCTGCCGCTCCGCCTCGTTCTGGGCCATGTCAATCGAAATTGCGTGGTGGGCGTTGCAGATGGCGATCACGTGGGAGAGTTCTTTCTCGACAGTTTCATTCGGCGTTGGGCGTTTCGGCGATACGGCGTTGGGGTCCGAATCGGTATCAGGGGGCCTCGGTATTGCGGCATTACGTTCGGAAACTGGTTTTGCGTCGACTTCGATGAGTAGCAGCGCGTCGGCCTCGGCCGGATAATCCAACTTAAAGGCCGCCGTCACCGCCCGCAAAACGCCCTTGTCCATCATCTCTAGGGCAGCCGGAATTACGCCGCTCGCGATAATCGCCGCCACGCACTCGGTCGCATCGCGGATTGTGCGAAAGGAAGCCAAAGCGGTCCGCACAGCCGCAGGCACGGGAGTCAGCTTCACCCAAGCTTCTGTAACCACCCCAAGCGTTCCTTCGCCTCCGACGATTAGGCCAAGAAGGTCGTAACCTGGGGCACCCGGCACAAGACTTCCAATCTCCAAGACCTCGCCCAAAGGGTCTACCATGGTGACGGACAGAATGTGCTGAGTCGTCACCCCATATTTCAGCGTGTGCGGCCCGCCCGAGTTCTCGGCAATGTTGCCACCCAACGTGGAAACCGTTTGGCTCGAAGGATCTGGAGCAAAGTGAAGCCCAAACTCGGCCACCGCGTCGGATATCCGCTTGTTGGCGATCCCTGCCTGCGCCTTCAGCATCCGATTCTCAATGTCGATCTGGAGAACTTTGTTAAGCTTCTTGGTCGAGATCACCACTCCGCCCAAAGCCGGCATCGCCCCGCCACTCAAACCGGTCCCCGCGCCGCGTGGCGTAAACGGAACGGAATGGGCCACGCACCAGCGAACGACAGCGGCTACTTCAGCCGTGTCCAACGGCAAGACAACGCACGTCGGTTTGGAGCGATCCACCGTGTAAGCGTCGCAGTCGTAAGCACGCGCAACCGCCTCGCCGCTCAGGACTCGCTCTGGCGAGAGCAACTTGCCCAGCTCTTCAACCATGGAATCCACAGGAGGAGTCTACGGTATTCGAGGGCGTGGGGCGTTGCGGCATTGCGGCTTTTCGGCGTTGCGGCGGGGCGTTGAGGAGCTACCGAACTTTCCGCCGAGGATAAGGTGAAACTGGCTTCGAATGCTAAGTCTCCCAATCATATCCCCGCAATGCAGTAACACCGTAACGCCGAAAGGCCGGACACGGCAGCAACCCAAAACCCCCTCCCTGTTGTAAGATCGCAACGTGTTCATCACATTCGAAGGCCCGGAGGGCGGCGGGAAGTCAACAATTATCCAGCGCATCGGCGACCGGCTGCGCGGCGAGGGCCGGGATGTGCTGGTCACCCGAGAGCCGGGCTCCGGCACCGTCGGCGCAAAGATTCGCGAAATCCTCCTTCACTCGGAAGCCATCGACTCGCGCTGCGAGCTCTTCATGTTCCTCGCCGACCGAGCCAACCACGTGACTACCGTGCTCCGCCCCGCCTTGGAAGCAAAGAAGGTAGTCCTCTGCGACCGTTACTCAGACTCAACCGTTGTCTACCAAGCCCATGCCCGCGGCCTCGACCCCATCGGAGTCAGAGAGCTCAACGCCTACGCCACCGACGGCCTCACCCCAACCCTCACCGTGCTCCTCGATTTGGACCCTGAGATCGGTTTGAAGCGTCTGACCACCAAGGACCGATTGGACGATGAGCCGATCATGTTCCACCGCAGGGTTCGCGAGGGTTTTCTCATCGAGGCGAAACGCGATCCAAATCGGTGGCGAATTGTTGACGCCACGAAAACCGTCGACCAAGTGGAATTCCTTTGCTACGCCTATATCAAGGAGATACTGAGCCACGAACAAGACCCGCTGCCGTTTGAAGGGCTCGGCTGATACAGAAGAAAACGAATATGGGACCCATGCTACTTGCACTTCTCCTCACAGCACCCCAAGCGAAGATCGCCCCCCATGCTGCTCATGCAAAATCCCCTCAACAGCTCCCCGGGAGCGGAGCCAACCGGTTCATCCTTTTCGTCCGAGGTGCGAAGACGCTCTCCGTTCATATCGATCTGCATCGCCCGGACCGCCCTACGGACGGCAAAGCTGACCTCATTTTGGCGAGGCCGGGCAAACTGTACTTCCACGTAACGTGGGGACCCGAAGACTACACGTACACCCTGTTCAATGGTGAAGCAACCGAAGTAGATCGAAGCGTCAGGGCCTACGATGAATACCCTGTGCCGGGCTGGCAAGCGCCCCAGGCAAACGCCTCAAGTTGGGTCGCCTCTTGTTTTCCAGTCCCTTTCACGGACGAAAGCATCATCGTCCCCGATGGAACTGTCGACGGCCAAGGCCACCTCTCTGCGTTCGCCTTCATAGACGGCGATCCGCCTGTCCAGACGACTCTGAAATTTAGCGACTACAAGAAGAACTTCGTCATCTCGGATACCAAGTTCATCCTGAAGCCGCCTCCCGGATTTAGCGCCTACTCTGTCGATACCCTTGTGCCTCCTCGAGCCATCGGCAACGCGCTTCCGCCCCAGATGCTATCAAACGGCGCCGGCCGTTCCGAAAGCCTGCAAACATTGTTGGGAGGGAAGCCGGCCCTGATCGCACTCCTGGACCCAGATTCCCAACCGAGCCAGAACGCTCTGGCCATCATAGAGAAGGTCAAGGGCATCAAGGTCCTCCTCGTAAGCACTGGCTTCTCATCGAAGGGCATTCGGGCTGGCTCCGTGCCCGTCTTTTACGACCCGAAGGGCGAGATTGGAAGCGCATGGCACGTCGGGGCAACCCCCATGTTCTACATCGTTGACGGCAAGGGGAAGATCACCAACGTTTGGTACGGATTCGACAAGAGCAACGCCGGAAAGTTCGTAACCGAGATCGGTGATGCCGTGTCCGACTTATCGAGTGATGAATAAGTAGCGGATAATCAACAGTAGAAACTTATGCGTAACCCGCTACCGGCAATGCTCTTCGCCATTCTGGGCGCTTTTGGATTTATCCTGCTCCACCCGTTCCAGCAAGATCCTACGAGCACCAACGCGTTTGTGGGATGGTTGCTGGGGAGTCTTCTCCTTTCAACCTCGCTTCGCACCGCGAGTCAATGGGAGAAGGCCCTCGTCTTCCGACTCGGCAAGTTTAAGTCCGTAAGAGGGCCTGGTGTCTTCGCGATTATGCCTTTGATTGACACCGTGAAAATGGTGGACACGCGCATCATCACAATCGACATCCCGTCGCAGCAGGCGATCACCAAAGACAACGTCCCTGTCACCACCGACGCCGTTATCTTCCTCCGAGTGTCCCAGCCCGAGGACGCTATAATCCGGGTTCAAAACTACGTGCACGCGATCCGCCAATACGCGCAGACCGCTCTGCGAGACGTGATTGGCAGTGTGACTCTCGACGAGATTCTCGCTGACCGGGAGTCGGTAGGGAAGAGAATCGAGGAGATGGTTGACTCAGAGATTCAAGGATGGGGCCTGGACGTGGCCGCCATCAGAATTCAAGACATCATCCTTCCAGAAGACTTGAAGCGCGTCATGGCTCGCCAAGCCTCAGCGGAAAGAGAAAAGCGAGCGAACATCACCAAGTCAGAAGGCGACCGCCTCGCGGCCGCGAATCTGGCTGCCGCAGCCACGATGATGGCCACCGCGCCCGGTGCGTTACAACTTCGAACTTTGCAGACGTTGGACTCGCTGGGAAGCTCACAAGCCAACACGGTGGTGATGGCCGTCCCGATTGAGATCATGAGCGCGATTCAGGCCATAAGCTCTCTGGTTCCGGCCGTACAACCCGCTCAAGCCCCCCAACCCGAAGTCACACCGCTCGCCTTGGGCGAGAGCTTCAAATTAGCAGGGCAGACCGCCAAGAAAGTCGATGAGCCTGAGGTTCAGCAGCAGCATACGGCCGGTTAATCCGGAACCCCATCCCTCAACCCGCCCCACCGGGTTGAGGGTCATTCGGTATCCCACCTCCGAATCGCGAAATCCCAGAGAAGCCTCAACCCGGTGGGGCGGGTTGAGGGATGGATAAGGATTCATTTGGGAGTGCGAGAGCTCTTGCTCGCGCTTTTGCGGCTTCATGCTAAGAACCGCCCCCACAAAGAACCTGCAAAAGCGCGAGCAAGCTCTCGCACTCCCAAAGGAGAGCCATACTTTAAGGTGATGGATGCCATTCGAGGGCGCATGGATGCGGGCGGGAAGCGATTTGTAATCGTGGTCAGCCGCTGGAATGAGTTGGTCACCAAACAACTTGTAGAGGGCGCGCTCGATGAGCTCAAAGCACACGGCGACCCCAAAGTAGAAATCGTCAGCGTCCCCGGCACCTGGGAGATGCCCGTCGCGGTGCGCAAGATCGTCACCCGAAAGCAGAACAAGCCTAATGGTGTGATCGCCCTCGGCTGCATCCTTCAGGGCCAAACCACACACGCCAAACTTCTCGGCTCCGACGTCAGTTCTGGCCTCATGTCGCTCCAAACCGAGCACGGCATACCCATCGCTTGGGGCGTCCTCACCCCAGACACGATGGAGCAAGCGCTTGAGCGAGCGGGCATGAAGCATGGAAACAAGGGAAGGGAAGCGGCCCTAGCCGCCATCGAGATGTCGAGCTTATTGGATAACCTGTAAGCCTTGCACTTCTCGGCCGACACCCCCTTAGGCTACGCGCTCCTCATTCTCCTTGGAGCGGTCGCGTCGGGCATCAACGCCGTGGCGGGCGGCGGAACACTCATCTCCTTCCCTGTTCTTACCATCCCCTTTGGCATCCCTAGCCGTATGGCGAACGCAACAAACTCCACCGGGCTTTGGCCCGGCTCGTTGTCTGGCGCCTTTGGGTTTATCAACTTGTTCAAACAAACGGAGCGACAGCTGAAGCTGCTTCTTGTTCCAACTCTCCTCGGCTCGATCGTGGGCGCCCTCCTGCTCGTTTCAACTCGGCAAAAAATATTTGACGCAATCATTCCCGTCCTCATCCTCCTCGCAACCGGGATTCTCGCCTTCCAGCCCTACATTAAAAAATGGGCGGCCAACCAGCCAAAGAAGCTGCCCATGTGGGTTGGAATACTCCTGCAGTTTCTCGTCGCCATCTACGGCGGCTATTTCGGCGCAGGGATGGGGATCATGATGCTGGCTACGATTTCACTAACGGTTGAAGGCAACGTCCACGAACTTAACTCTCTCAAGAACTGGCTCGCCGTGGTCATCAACATCGCCTGTACAGCCCTCTTTTTCTTCCAGCGTCTCATTCTTCTCCTCCCGGCCTCCGCCCTCGTCGTAGGCGGCCTCATAGGCGGCTATGTCGGTGCACGAACGTCTCAACGGTTCGACCCCAATAAGCTCCGCTGGGCCATCGTCGCCTACGGCGTCGTCATGACCGGAGTGTTCATCCACCAAGCGATGACTAAGGCACACTAGAAAGCAATGTTTACGGGCATTATCGAAGGCCTCGGCAAAGTCCGCTCCCTATCTGAAGGCGTCCTAACCCTCGAGGTCGTCCGAGGCTTCGAAAACGATCCCTGGAAAATTGGCGAAAGCGTGGCCATCAACGGCTGCTGCCTCACTGTGGTCTCCGCAACGAGCGGACTGAGCTTCGACCTAAGCCCAGAAACTCTAGCTCGCACCTCTCTTGGAACCCTCGCTCCCGGCTCAACCGTGAACCTAGAACGTGCCATGCGAGCCGACGGCCGCTTCGGAGGCCACATCGTCCAGGGCCATGTAGACGCCACCGGTGCCGTCGTTTCCATCACTCCCGCAGAAAACGCGACGATCTTCCGCTTCCAAGCCCCGGCCGAACTCGATCGCTATTTAATCGAGAAAGGCTCGGTAACTGTTGACGGGATTTCCCTTACCGTGGTGAATCTCCAGGACACCGCCTTCGATGTCTGGATCATTCCCCACACGCTGCAAGAAACCAACCTTGGCGAACGCCAAACGGGTGACAGAATCAATCTCGAATTCGATTTGATTGCAAAGTATGTGGAAAGGATGCTGCCCGCGTAGCCTCTCGATCTTCAATCCGTCACGCGTCATCGGGCTGCTTTCCGACCAAGCCGTCGATCATCTTGAGGTGGTCTAAATCCTTATCTCTGCCCGCAGCTTGCTTCATCGCCCGCAAGTGATCTATTGACGCGACCCGCACATCAAACCCGTACAGCCGAATCGTTGGCGCATCGGCGTAAAGATCCTCAAAGCTGCTAATGCCCGGAGTCTCTCCTAGTAAATCAATTTTGCCCAGTGTCGTTTGAAGGGTCAACAAGCTTGAATTCCATACCGATTGCTCGTCCCATATAAACGGAACTCCGGGCGGGAATTCTCTGGGGACAGGCTTGAAAGGCGCGAGGGCATCGACAATGGCCCTTATGTTGTGCCTGTCCCGGCCGAAGGCGAAATCCACGTCCCGAGTTTCGGTGTTCGCGCCATGCGCGATCATCGCGTAGCCGCCAATGAGCACGACTTTGGCGCGACTTTCAGCGAGCGCTCGTATTAGGCTTTCTAAGTCCGGCGGCTTCTCCTGCACGCTTTACCTCTAGGGCGAATGCCCGAGCCCGGAGAGCCTCATCAATGCGCTCCTGCGGGGTCATCCCAAGGTTAGCAGCAACGGCCGAGATGTCGTTGCCGTGCTCGTCCTGGCCAGACTCGATGGTTCGGCTTCTGAGCCATTCGTATTGGCGTTCAAGATCGGTCATCGCTTGACTCTCGTCAGTTCTCGGTCTTGGTCAACCTGCATCATAACCCGCACGAATAGCGCGGCGCGGTTATGCTTCTCCAGCCTTTGAGATGGTGTTAGTCGCAGATTTGCGCGAAGCACTGAAGGATCGATTCCATTCTCGTCGTATTCTCTACCGGAACACAACGTGTTGAACTTCTTCGTCCAATAATTGATCCGCTCCCAGTCTGTCATCTCTCATATTCTACGCTTGCAATTCTCGAAGCCGACGGATAATGGAACCAGGATGAGTCCCGAACTCTTTCCTGGTCGCTCCCTTTCTGAGGAAATACCCCCAATTCAAAGGCTGGGCGGACGTTATGCGTGACATGCCAAGCCACCATGGACACAGGTTTCTGCAGCACCGTAGGCTCCCAGCGTCGATTTGCTCTGAACGCGGGACTTTCGGAGAGCTCTGAGCAGGCGAGCCCTTATAATCATTGAGGATTCCTATGTTTGCGGCGAGAAGGCGTAGCCCAATCGCTTTGCGTGTTCCGAGGAATCACTCTGGTTAAGATCCAACAACCCTGCCCGTCCAGTTGCGGGCCGCAAGGCAAGCAGGAGCCGGCCATGTGGGCTTCGAGCCCCCGCCTTCTCCTGTCGCAACGGCGGGCAGGACTCATGTGATCGCTATGGACACTCAATCTTTAGTAGGAATAGCACTTGTAGCGGGGGTCGCAGTGGCGATCACCGTCATCCTCGTCTTGGCCTCGTACCGCAAGGAGTTTCTGGTCTTCCAATACCAGCGCGGAGTCCTGTTCAAGGACGGAAAGCTGGATAAGGTTTTGGAGGGCGGAAAGCACAAAATGTTCGGTAAGGGCTGGACCATACAAATGGTCGATGTGCGGCCAACCACAACAGCGATCGGGAATCAGGAGATCCTAACGAAGGACGGCCTTGCCGTAAAGATCACTGCAACTGCCCGATTTCAAGTTGTGGACGCTGCCAAAGCTGTGCTTGAGTCGCAGGCATACATCTCAGAGGCTTATCTGGCCGTCCAGATCGCTATGCGCGACGCCGTAACGGACCTGACAGCCGATGAAGTTCTCGCCCAGCGAGACAGCATCGCCGCGCGGGTCACCGAGGCAAGCAAAGCAAGGTTCGAGCAAGTTGGACTTTCACTTGAGGAGGTCCAGCTTCGCGACATTACGTTCCCAGGCGAACTTAAAAAGGCAATGGCGCAAGTTGCCCTTGCCCAAAAGGAAGGTCTGGCTTCTCTGGAGCGCGCTCGCTCCGAGTCAGCCGCGTTACGGAGCTTGGCCAACGCAGCTCGACTGCTCGAGGGCAATCCGGCGTTGATGCAGTTGAGGATTTTGCAAAGCTTGGGAGACGCCAAGGGAGCGACTATCGTTCTAAACACGACCGACATGTCCATCCTGCCCGCTGCACCAAATCCCGAATTCTAACTAGCGAATATTTAGAACTCAGCCCGAATGAAAATCGCGATAAGAAACCCCGTAGGGGCGAGAGGAAATTTAGAGCTCCGCACTTAAGATCTCAAAGGTCCGCGATCCGCGATCCGAGATCAATAGTGCCAGTCAAGGTCCCCAGCGGTCTTCGCATGCTTTTCGATGTACTCGCGACGAGGTTCGACTTTGTCGCCCATTAGACGAGAGAACATCGCTTCGATCTCCATCTCGTAGGCGGGGTCCAGCCTGACTTGCATCAGCTTCCGCTTGTCCGGAGCCATCGTCGTCTCCTCAAGCTCTTCAGGGTTCATCTCCCCCAGACCCTTAAAGCGCTGGACCGTGATGTTCTTCTTCTTCATCCCCCTCATGATCTCGTCGCGCTCTTTCTCATCCATCGCGTAATACCGCTCGTTGCTGCCCGCCTTGATAACGAAGAGGGGCGGCTGGGCCAAGTAGATATTGCCCGCCGAGATCAGAGGCTTCATGTACCGGTAGAAGAAGGTCAGAAGCAGGGTCCGGATGTGCTCGCCGTCAACGTCCGCGTCTGTCATGATAATGACCTTCGCGTAGCGGAGCTTGGTGATGTCGAAGTCGACCTGGTATTCCTTCTTCTTGTTCTTTTCGCTGTTTCCGGCCAGGATGTAAGCAGGCTCAACCTTTGCCTTCCCATTGGTCTTAGGGACCGGATTGCCTTCAGCATCAAACTCGCTTTCCGACATATCCAGCGCCTCTTGCTCGACAACGTCGCTCATCGCGCTATTGCCGCGCCCCATCGTGAGGTCGATGCCGACGCCCAGAGCCGCGATCATAGCCTTGATTTCTTCGTTGTCCAGAGCCTTGTCGATCCGCGCCCTCTCAACGTTCAAAATCTTGCCGCGTAGCGGAAGAATGGCCTGCGTCACGCGGTCACGTGCCTGCTTGGCCGAGCCGCCTGCAGAGTCGCCCTCTACCAGGAATATTTCGCACTTGGACGCGTCCTTACTCACGCAGTCGCTCAGCTTGCCAGGCAATCCAAAGCTGTCCATGGCGTTGCCGCGCCGAATACTCTCCGCCGCCTTCCTCGCAGCCTCTCTAGCACGCTGCGCAATCATCGACTTGTCGACGATTCGCCGCGCAATGGGAGGGTGCTCCTCAAAAAAGGTAATTAGCCCTTCGCCCACCAGCGAGTTGGTCAGACCCTGAACTTCAGGCGTCACCAACTTAACCTTGTCCTGCGAGTTGTAAGAAGGGTTCTGCAGCCGCAGGCTGATAACGGCCGTCAAACCGTCGCTCACGTCTTCGGAGCTGAAGTTAAGGTCCTTCTCCTTCAGGAAGCCCATCTTGCGCGCATAGCTGTTAATGGCCCTTGTAAGGGCCGCACTGAAGCCGGAGACGTGGGTGCCGCCGTCTGGGTTGTGGATATTGTTTGAGAAGGCCAGGACGGTCGTGTTGTAGCCGTCGTGGTACTGCAGGGCCACTTCCAACTCGGTGGTGTCTTTGACCTTCTTGAAGAAGACGACCGGATGGATGGTCTCCTTGCCCTCGTTCACGTCCTCGACAAGCTGCGGGATGCCGCGAGAGTAGTGGAAGACTTCGCTGTCGTCCGGATTCATCTCGCTAACGTAATCGAACGTCACACGAGGGTTCAAATAGGCCAACTCGCGCATTCTAGTCTTGATGATGTGGACGTCGTACTCGCTCTCCGTCAAAACGGTGGGATCCGGCGTCCAGTGCTGCGTCGTCCCGGTTTCGGTCGGGTCCTTCAGCGTGCCGATGACTTCGACTTCAGTTACCGGCCGGCCCTGCTCGTAGCGCTGTTTGTAAATCTTGCCGTCGCGCTTGACACTCGTTTCCATCCAAGCCGCCAAAGCGTTCGTACAGCTCACGCCAACTCCGTGCAGACCGCCCGAAGTTTTATATCCGCTGTCGCCCTCGTTATCAAACTTTCCACCCGCATGGAGCACGGTCATAACGACCTGCAGGGCGCTCACGCCCATCTTCTTGTGCTTGTCTACCGGGATGCCGCGCCCGTTGTCGGTAACCGACATCGAGTTGTCCTTAAACAGGGTTACCCTGATATGGTCGCAATGCCCCGCCAAAGCTTCGTCTACCGAGTTGTCAAGGACTTCCTTGAACATCTGGTGCAGACCGCGCTTGCCGTTGTCGCCCACATACATGCCGGGCCGTTTACGAACCGCTTCAAGCCCTTCCAGAACCTGGATTTGGTCGGCGTTGTAATCGCCCAGAACCTTGCTCGTGAGTTCGTCTATATGCTGTAGCTGATCGTCGTCTTGGGGGGTGATTTCGTCTGGCATGGTGAGTGCTGGTATCCCTGTGCTTCTTGCCGGGTTATTGCGGCCCATTCCGTAGGCGGCGAAGAGGCTCGTTTGAACCTAAACTATACCTTATATACATACGTCCTGCTACGGTCCGCTATTGCGGTTTAAACGTCAGGAGAACCAATGCAGACCCATATGGAGTGCGGCGTCTTTAGCGCC